>NZ_LT840184.1:16307-316307 GCF_900177425.1 Paenibacillus uliginis N3/975
TCATCGGAGGATTAAGGACTTGTTTCACAAGACGAGTCATTATATTGTCAGACTAGCTGCCGAGGAGAAGATCGGGACAATCGTCATCGGATACAATCAGGGATGGAAGGTGGAGTCCGATATGGGGCGGAGCAACAATCAGTCGTTCTGTTACATTCCACATCAGATGCTTGTTTCGATGATCCGGTATAAAGCCGCGGCACTCGGAATCGAAGTGATTCTCACCGAAGAGGCGTATACGTCGAAGGCCAGTTTCCTGGATCACGACCCATTGCCCAAGTATGAAGAAGGAGTTACAAGGGCCTTCTCGGGCAAGCGGCAGAGATGATACATCAGAAACCCCCACTTCAATCGAAGCGTCAGCATAGGTAAGTGGTGGGAGTATTCATATGTGTTGAATTCAAGGGATAACTCAGACTTGAATCCAGAAGAAACAGATGTATATCAAGAAGATAGAATGATGCAAAATCAAGAGGAAATATCTCCTCCTTATCAAGACAAGATGGGTCTGTAAGCGGCAAGACAGGGCCTTAGTTCAGATTCAGAAGATATACAAATTTAAAGGGCTGTCCCAAAAGGTAACCTCGCTTTAATCAAAAAGATACGAAAAATAAAGAAATGACGGTGCAGGGTTATTCCCGCACCGTCATTTCTTTATTTCGATCTATTGCTGATTTCTTGATTAGATTATGGGCGAGTGGTAGCCACTAGGGCCTCTAGGCTCACTTTCAGCAAGCCGCGAAGCAGAAAATGACGGAATCCCCGGTTATTCTTTATTTGCACGAATACGCTCTCCGGTTCAATCATTCGTCTGAAAGGGCAGCGCGTAATTTTCCTCACTTCGGGGATTTTCCAGTACTTGCTGATTGTAGGCAGGTACCTGAGATTGACTCGAATCCCCGATTGCCTTTCGCTTTTGGTCGTTTCCTTACTTTCAAAACGAAATATTAGTTTCTTTCCGCCCGCACATGTCCAAGAGTCTGCGTCCTCGTCATAATGCCAGTTATCGATCTTGCTGATGGGGGCAAGGGCGGTCGGAGGAACGATTCGTACACGCAGCGTCTAGAAACAGACAAAGGGGTGTCCCAGGTCAACGGACCTTTTGGGACACCCCCTTTTTTGTTGCTTACTTTATTGATAATGGAATAGTAACTGTGAACTGTACTCCTTGTTCTGTATTCTTCATAGAATACGTAATAGAAAGGGCTTCAAAAATTTGCTTTACAATATATAAACCTAAGCCACTCCCCCCCGTATTTCGATTTCTTGATTTTTCGATTCGATAAAATGGTTCGAAAATATGTTGTATTTCCTCTTCTTTAATTTTCACACCTGTATTGATGACTTTCATTTGGATGTGGTGTTGTTTTGAATCTTGAGTTAGCTTTATATATACTTTCTCGCCATGCGGTGAATACATAATCGCATTATGAATAATATTTTTACAGGCTTTTTCTAAAAGAATACGATCTGTATACACGGTAAGGTGAGAATCAATCTGTTTTATGATTTGAATGTCTTTTTGAGAAGCAAAAAAACCGAGATTTTTTATGAGAGCATCCATTAATTCCGAGAGATTTACTTCTTCTAATTGTAGTTTAAAGGTGTGTTGTTCAAGTTTTGACATGCTTAAAATCTCACGAACCAGTTGTTCCATACTTTCAATAATTTGGTGATTTTTCTTTAAATATTGGTCACGATTTTGATACGGACCAATATTGTATATCATCCCTTCTAAGTATCCTTTCATAACCGTAAGAGGCGTTTTTAATTCATGCGCGACAATCGCAAAAAATTCCCTGCGTTTTATTTCTATCTCTCTCTCTTTTTCAATATCGCTTTTTAATTGTTGATTCGCTTTTTGTAAATCAAGCATCGTTTGTTGTAAATTAATTGACATCTCATTCAAGCTTTTGGATAACTCCCCCAATTCATCATTGGAACGAACTTCAATTTTTTCGGAAAAATCCAAGTTCGCCATCTTTTGTGCTCCTTGATTAATGTAAAGGAGTGGTTTTGTAATGAACCTCGAATACAAATAAGCACTTCCTATCCCAATAACAACGACAATGAGACTGATATAGGGGAGAAAAAGCGCCAAGACCTGTGAAGCTTCACTAATAGGTTGAAATGTGGCGGACACGAAGAGTGTTACGTTACTATCTTGGAATGGAATGGGCACGGCAGCATCATATGAATTGGAATTCCCCGGCGGCTTTGTTACACCGAACTTTATATCATCAGGTGATGATTGGGAATCACTTTGGATAAAAGACAAAAAAGGAGAAAAAATAATGGTTCCCTCTTTATTTTGAAGGTAGAGCGTTGCGTTATTTTTTTGTGCGTACTCTTCAAGAAGCGGTATGGCCTTTTGAAAAGTGAGATCCTTAGATTTATCAATTATTTCTTCTATTCCTGTTTGAAGCTGATTTGTTTTATGCTGCTCATAAAATGAAGGGAGAAAGAAGTATAAAGTTAAATAAATCAGGACTGCAAAGGCTAACAAAATGAGAGATGTAGTCAGGAAAAGTTTATAGGTAATTCGCTTCAACTTCATCGTTCTTAATATCTTATTCATCAATTTTATAACCGATTCCCTTCACTGTTTTAATGTAGGGGATATCTAATTTTTTTCGTATGTTTTTAATATGTGTATCAATAATACGTGTTTCTCCGTAATAATCGTATCCCCAAACTTTTTCGACAATACTTTCCCTTGTGAGTACTTTTTTCTCATTTTGAAGCAGTAGTTGTACAATTTCGAATTCCTTTGTCGTTAATGGGATTTCAACCTCATTTACATAAACTTTATATGCATCGCAATCGACTTGTATTTCTTTGAAAACTAAATGATTACTCGTACTTAGATCATTGCTTCTTCTCAGTACAGCCTCGACCCGTTTAATCAATATATGAAAAGAAAAAGGCTTCGTAATATAATCATCGATTCCAAGATCAAAGCCCTTCAATTGATCCTGTTCTTCTTCTAATGCGGTTAGCAAAATGATAGGTACATTTGACTGATTTCGAATCATTTTAGCAACTTCAAATCCGTTAAGGTTTGGCATCATTACATCCAAAAGAATTAAATCAAAAGATTGCTTATTAAATAGTTTCATTCCCTCTATTCCATCTGATGCAACCTCAACATTATACTGTTGTGTCATTAAAAATTGTTTAATTAATTCCTGAATGTCTAGGTCATCTTCTACCACAAGAATATGAAAGTTCTTCAATATATCACCTCGTGTAGTATTATAACCGCGTTATCTGTAGTTTATGTGGAGAAACATTCGGTATAAATACATAGATAGATAGCGGTCAGCGCCGAACGCACCAAAACTCTACCTGATCTCCATCCTAACTCCAGATGATGGAATTACAATGAAGGCGTCAAGAAAAATACATTTACGAAGGAGATTGATTACTATGAAAAAGAAATTGGCTACTACTGCTTTAGGTGCTGTTTTTGCTCTTGCCTCTTATGGGTCTGTATTCGCTGCTGAAGCACCAACAACACAAACTATTGGAAATGGACAACAGGTAATACAAGGAGAAGTTAGTAAACCTGCTAACCTCGATGACGCTACTCTAGAAAAGGTAAAAGCGATTTTGAACCAATCACAAGCGGGTACACTCACTAAAGAGCAAGTGAAAACACAACTTCAAGCTCTTGGTATCGATTGGGAGATTGATTTCAGTGGAGCTAAGGACATCAAAGTAGAAACAAATAAAGTGATTAAACTAGATAACCTCGATGACGCTACCCTAGAAAAGGTAAAAGCGATTTTGAACCAATCACAAGCGGGTACACTCACTAAAGAGCAAGTAAAAACACAACTTCAAGCTCTTGGTATCGATTGGGAGATTGATTTCAGTGCAGCTAAGGGCGTCAAAGTAGAAATAAACAAAGTAACAAAGCCAGATAACCTCGATGACGCTACCAAAGAAAAAGTACAAGCGATTTTTGATCAAGCACAAGATGGTACACTCACTAAAGAGCAAGTAAAAACACAACTTCAAGCTCTTGGTATCGATTGGGAGATTGATTTCAGTGCAGCTAAGGGCGTCAAAGTAGAAATAAACAAAGTAACAAAGCCAGATAACCTCGATGACGCTACCAAAGAAAAAGTACAAGCGATTTTTGATCAAGCACAAGATGGTACACTCACTAAAGAGCAAGTAAAAACACAACTTGATGCGGTTCTTGGTACCAAAGCTAAATAGAGACACTTAGGAGATAAGCGAAAAAGGTTAGGAAAGAAGAATAGGAGTTAAGAATAGTAAGCGAAAGACGTGTACGAGCTTGATCACTGATAACGATCAAGCACGTCACGTCTTTCGTCTTTTCATGAAAAAGTAAGCTACAATAACAACGACAATACAAATGTCCAAATACATACAAAGGTTAAGAAACCTATGCTATATTTTAAAACCATTTTCGTTAAAACAGATTCTTTACCTGTTTCGCCAACAGCAGCTGTTGCAATTGCAATGGATTGTGGAGAAATTAGTTTTGCCATAGTGCCTCCTGCAGTATTAGCAGCAACTAATAATGCTGGATCTGTTCCTATAATATTACCTGCTGTTGCTTGAATTGGCGCAAACAATGTATTATTGTTCACGACAGACCCCGTCATAAATACTCCTATCCAACCTAAGATTGGCGATAGTAATGGAAAGAAATTTCCGGTTGCTGCAATCTCTTCACCTATTGCACTTGTTAATCCGCCATAAGTCATTAATTTAGCGATACCTAGTATTGCACAGATCATCACGATAGGAATCCAAAATTCTGCAACTGTTTTTTTAAAGAGCGTAAATCCTTTTGAGAAACCGATAGATTTTGTAGTTATTATTGTGATTAGGACTGCCAATAAGATGGCTGTACCTGTTGCACTTATTAAATCAATTTTTGAGGTTAGCGTTGAGCCTGGTATTTTAAAGGTCAATGTAGTAAAATCTAGAGCCCCGCCTTCTGCAAACAGACCCTTAAATGCAGGCAGACTCCATATTAAAACAAATATACTTAATAAGTAAAATGGAGACCAAGCCTTGATAATATTACCTACAGTATGTTTTTCCGTTTGAACCGCTTGATCATTTAGTGAAAAAATACGCTTCGGCTTCCATTTTCTTGAAAATAATGCCAATATCCCTAGAGCTAGTAATGAGGGAATGATATCAGCTAATTCAGGTCCCATCAGTAATGTAACAATAGCTTGAGATACTGTATAGGTGGTAGATACCACCAAAATGGCAGGCAGAACTTCTTTAATCCCTTTGAACCCATCAATTAACAAAATGAGTAAAAACGGAATTGTAAAATTAATTATAGGTAACGTAAATGCCGTCATCATGGATACATCCATGGAAGTAACATTACCCTCTAAATTTAAGGTGCCTATTATGCCAACAGGAATTCCGATTGCACCAAATGCCCCAGAAGCACCATTAGAGATTAGACATAGCATGGCAGCTTGCAGTGGTTTGAATCCTAAGGAAACTAATAGAACGGCGCAAATTGCGATGGGTACACCAAAACCCGCAGCACCTTCAAGAAAGGCATTAAAACAAAAACCAATGAGTAAAAGCTGAAGACGCTGATCTTGTGAAACTCCGGCAATACTTGCACGTAATATGTCAAATTTTCCGGATTTTACAGAGGTCTTATATAACCAAACTGCCATTATAATAATGTAACCAATTGGCCAGACTCCTTGAATTGCACCTTGTATCACACTGCCAATGGATTCACCAAATGGTAAATCAAATACCAACATCGAAATCAAAAAGGTAACCACCAAGTTTAGTAAGGCTGCATGGATCCCTTTCATTTTAAATACGGTCAAACATAAAAGAAATGAGATAATGGGAATAGCTCCAACAAGTGAGGAGATCAACAGATTATTAAACGGGTTAAAGGTTTCTACTAACATGTTAGACTGCTCCCTTTTGTATATTTTTCACTTTAAAATAAGCCGCTCCCAATTTCTTTTAATGTTTTAACCGATTTTGCGAGCTTTTCTTTTTCAATATCACTTAATAAAATCTCAACGATGTCTTTTTTTCCTGAGCGATTTATGATTGTTGGGACACCAATATAGACGTCAGTGTGACCGTATTCACCTTCTAATAGTGATCCAACCGGTAATACTACATCTTCATTTTGTAATATTGCTTTCGTTATTCTCGCTAACCCCATGGCGATCCCATAGTATGTTGCACCTTTAGATTCAATAATTTGATAAGCTGCATCACGAACTTGTACAAATATTTCGTCTTTTCTTCTATCTGTAAAATGATTCTCAATAAATTTTCCTGAAACATTTGCCGAACTCCATACTGGAACAGCTGAATCTCCGTGCTCACCAATGATATAAGCATGAACACTTGTGGGAGCTACATCGAGTTCTTCACCTAATAAATAGCGAAATCTTGCACTATCTAAAATGGTACCTGAACCAATAACTTTTTCTTTAGGTAAGCCAGAAAACCGCCATGTTGCATAAGCTAAAATATCTACAGGATTCGTAGCTACTAAAAATATTCCATTAAAGCCAGAATCCATAATACTTTTTACAATCGATTTAAAAATATTCACATTTTTGTTGACTAAATCAAGTCTCGTTTCCCCAGGTTTTTGTGCTGCTCCAGCACTAATCACAACAATAGCCGCATCTCTACAATCCTCGTACGTACCAAATTTTATTTTTATCGGAGAAGGTGTATAAACAATTCCATGATTTAAATCCATGACATCACCTTTTGCCTTCTCTTCATTTAAATCAACAAGGACTAGTTCATCACATAAACTTTGATTCACTAAAGTAAACGCATAGCTTGAACCAACGGCCCCTGTCCCAACTAAAACGACCTTTCTTCCTGATGTAATATTCAAATTTATGACCTCCAGTTAAGGTGTTTTCATCATCATAATTTTTAACGCTGAAGTGTATTTTTCCCAAAAGACGATATTCTAGACCATTTAAAAAAGGTAAATTTTATGGAATGTAGTATTGGCAAGCAATAGAGTTCAATTATGAGGAACGAGCGAACTAGCGTACCTTATCGCTCTCGAGAAATGATATAGTAGAAATAACTACTCTATTAGATAAGTAAAGGGATGTTGCAATATGAAATATAAAATGATTGTGTTGGATTTAGACGATACACTGCTTCGTGATGACGGGACGCTCTCTTCCCGTAACAAACAAGCGCTGATGGCTGCTCAAGAAGCTGGGGTTAAGGTGGTTTTAGCATCAGGGCGGCCAACCTATGCCATGAAAGCACTGGCAGAAGAGCTGGACCTAGAACGATTTGGAAGCTATATTCTGTCGTTCAACGGAGCGAAGATCATTAACTGGAGGTCGCAAGAAGAGGCGTTCAGCAGTACATTAACGCCTCAGATGGCTCATGCCCTATATGAAATGAGTATAGAAGAAGGCGTATCCGCTCTAACTTATGTAGGCGATGATATTGTGACGGCATCAGTGAACGAATATACTTTGATCGAATCGCAAATTACAGGGATGAAGGTTGTTGAGGTGTCTAGCTTCGTAGAGGCTGTTCAAGTACCTGTCGTTAAGGTGCTGATGGTGGCAGAGCCAGATAAGCTGGTTCTAGTCGAGGAGAAATTAAAAGCGAAACTGGCAGGGCAACTCAACGTCATGCGCTCTAAGCCTTTCTTCCTTGAGTTTACGGAAGATGGCGTGAACAAAGGGACGAGCTTGAATCATCTAATTCAGCAGCTTGGGATCGAGCGATCTGAAGTCATTGCGATGGGCGATGGATATAACGATGTTGCGATGCTCGAATTTGCAGGCCTTGGGGTAGCCATGGGCAATGCACCGGAGGAAATTATACAATTGGCCGACTATGTTACGGATACTAACATGAACGATGGCGTGGCCAAGGTAGTAGAAGAGTTCCTATTAAAGGATTTGGTCCAGACAACGTAATCATCATTCAAATAATTAATAAATGAAAAGATTTGAATACGTAGGGGATGAAGCACAATTGTCTAAATCAATCGTAGAGAAGCTGAGCTTACAAAAGTACGAGCAAGTAGCGATATTGAATCAGCCTGAAGGAACAAATTATTTTGCAGAGCTGACAGGCTATGATACGATGCTCAAGGAGCATGCATATGATCTCATATTTGCTTTTGTGTTAGATATAGAGTCATTAAAGGAACTTGTTGACCTTGTAATTGAACGGCAGCATCTTAATACAAATGGATATCTCTTTGCCGCATATCCTAAAAAGGGAAATAAAGTATACCCCACGTTTATTCATCGCGATGATTTGTTGGAGGGCCTAGGTAGCGACGAAAAAGGATATGTCGGGACAAGCAATATTAAATTTGCGCGCATGGTCGGACTGGATGATGTCTTTACCGTTGTCGGTTTAAAAGAGGACGCTAAGGGTAAGGCCCAGACTTCTTCAAAACCAAGTCAATGTGTAGATGATTATATTTCCTTGATTCCAAGTGTGGAGAAGGATTTGGAGGATACACCAGAGCTGCTTGCCTTATACCAGTCGCTTACCCCTGGGTACCGTAAGGATTGGGCCCGTTATGTATATAGCGCTATACAAGAGGCAACAAAAGCAAAACGCCGCGAAGAAATGAAGATGATTCTTCAGGCGGGTTATAAGAGCCGCGAGCTATATCGCAAAGAACATGCATAGCTCAAGGAAACAATAGGGGCCGTCCCAAAAGTGGTAACCTCACTTGAGGGATAGTTCACTTTAATCAAAAAAAGCTAAAAAAAATAAAGAAATGGCGGTGTAGAAAGTTACTCCTGCACCGTCATTTCTTTATTTTGATCTATAGCTGCTTTCTTGATTAAATTATGGGCGAGCACGAAATAGCGTAGAGGACGAAGCGATTCCGGAGAAGCGTGAGCGGTAAAAGCTTTCCCAAGGAAAGCTCGCATCGAAAGCATACGATGTGTGGGCGAGCACAAAAAGAAGAAGGAGCCATTCTCATGCATCTATTTTCAAGTAAACTCGACACTGTTACTATATTTTTGTTGATTGATAAATAATAATTAGAAGAGGTATTTCATGAATATGATTAACGTCGATTTAGTTGTAAGATTAATAAATGAACAATTTCCCGAATGGTCTGGTTTAGAGGTTAGACCTGTACAATTTAGTGGGCATGACAATAGAACTTTTCATTTAGGTGAGCATATGAGTGTCAGGTTACCAAGTGCAGAATCCTATGTCCCTCAAGTTGAAAAAGAACAAATATGGCTACCCATACTACGCCAAAAACTTTCTTTACCCATTTCTACACCATTAGCTAAAGGTAATCCGAATGAAGAATATCCATGGCCTTGGTCGATCAATAAGTGGCTAGAGGGAGAGACATTGTCTCCAAACAATATGAATGATCTCAATCAATTGGCGAGGGACTTGGGGACGTTTTTAATTGAATTACAATCGATTGATGCGAGTGGAGGTCCGTTAGCTGGGGCGCACAATTTCCACAGAGGCGGAAATATAGTTGTATATGATGAGGAGTCTAGATATGCAATTGAGAATAATAAAGATACTTTTAATGAACACGTATTGAAAGAAATTTGGGAACTGGCATTAGATTCTAAATGGGAGTCAGATCCTGTCTGGGTTCATGGTGATATAGCGCCAGGAAATATATTGGTTAGAGATGGAAAACTTTCTGCAGTCATTGATTTCGGAATATTGGGTGTAGGAGATCCTGCTTGCGATGCTGCAATGGCATGGACATTTTTTGATAATGATAGTCGAAAGATATTCAAGCATGTATTAAATATGGATGAAGGAACTTGGAATAGAGCAAGGGGATGGGCGCTATGGAAGGCTTTGATCACATACAATGGTAACAAAAATTCTAACACAGCAATCGCAGAAGAATCCTATCATGTTATTAATATAATAGTAGATGATTACAAATCAGAGAAAATACAATAATGATTTCAATCTTCGAATGGAGTTTTAGACCAAAGAGCCAGTTACGAATCAAAATTTTATGATGATAACAGCGGCTTCCTTTTTAAACAAACTGGGCAGCACCTCCAAGCTTTTAGCTTAGAAGGGCTGTCCTATGTTTTAATAAGTATCAGGTGTTAAATACCCAAATGTGCCCTCAGAGTCGAACCTGCATATTCGCTTCTGAACAAGCCTCTTTCAACCAACTGCGGCATCAGTTTTTCAAAAAATATTTTCATGGATTCTTCTGAACCGCCCGGAAGAGCTATAAATCCGTCAATAGCCCCAGCCTCAAACCGCTCAATAATATCGTTCAATACGTCCTCAACCGTTCCAACGGAAACCCAGTGAGCAGATCCGACGACCTCGGGCCTTGCCAACACCTCTTCCACTGTAGGCTGATGGTTTGTAATATACCGGCGCAACAGCTCAGCATGTGTCCGGCTGCGGACTGGCTGATTCGGATCGGGAAGCATATCGGCAGTTACGCGATGATCCAAAGCAAAGCTGCTTAAATCAAGGCCCAGCACTGACTTGAGCGATGCATGTCTGCGCTCCACACTCAAGTGCGCATGTGCAGACTTATGTAATTCATGCGCTTCCTCGCGAGTTTCAGCCAAGAAAAAATATAATCCAGGCAAAACTTTGATGGCGTTCGGATCGCGTCCATGTTCCTTGGCTCTTCTTCTCAGATCATTTCGCAATTCCACTCCGGATTCAAGGTCTGGCATCGCCGCAAAAATAGCATCCGCTATTGAAGAGGCGAAATTTCGTCCTGTATCTGACGCGCCTGCTTGAAATAATGGAATGGATCCCGATGTATGGGCAGGCAAAGTAAGAGGTCCCTGGACACTGAAAAAATCACCTGAATGATGAATTGCGGAAACCTTATCCTTATCAGAAAAAATGCCTGACTCGCGGTCAATCACAATGGCTTCATTCGGAAAACTTTCCCAGAGCTTGCGTACGACATCAGTAAATTCCATTGCTTTCGCATATCTTTCTTGCGGTGAAGGCATAGGCGAATCACCGAAATTTTCTGCGCCTTCAATCGAAGTTACGATGTTCCAGCCAGCGCGCCCGTTGCTAAGCCAGTGCAACGACTGAAGCTGCCTTGCGACAACATACGGCGGATTGAACGTGGTGGAAACCGTTGTAACCAATCCAATCCTCTCGGTTTCACGAGCAATTGCCGCAAAAATCATTGTAGGGTCGGGACTGCCAAAATTAGCGGAATCGCCCAGCATCTGCGGACTAACATAAAGATAATCCGCCCTGAAAAGAAAATCGAGCTTTGCCTTCTCCGCCATCTTTGCCAAATCAATGTAATAGTCAATTGACCCCATCTTTTCCACACCGCTGTCTGGGCGCCGCCAACCGTCTCCTTTCATCCAAGTTGCAGATAAGGACAATCCAATACATAATTGTCTATTTGTAGTCAACTCTACCAACCCTCCTCTATAGAAAAATAATTTTGCGCCTAGGAAATATTCCGATCAGTGCATGCTCAAGAAGGCGAAGCCAACCGATTTAACATCCAGCACAGATGCCTCTCCATGGCAACAAGCACCCCGGTGATCATAATGCGACCTCCGAAAACGTTAATAATGATTCTCATTATCAATATAAAGTGTAGCAAGGACTATAAGAAATGCAAATACACAAATCGCGAATGCTATATGTAGGATTATCTAATCCAGGCTTGCTGTGTGATTATTTATGATGTTCTAAGTTATGTGCGTATGCAGAGGGAGACACACCGAATTTGTTTTTAAATACTCTACTGAAATATAGCGGATTGGCATAACCGACACTGACAGCAATATCGCGGATGGGAAATTGACCTGCTTTAAGTAATTCACTCGCTCTTTCCATACGATAATGAATGACATAGTCGATGGGACGGAAACCCGTATATTTGTGAAAGAAGTATGAGAAGCGTTTGGGACTCATAGCATGCAAGTTAGCTAACTCATCGAGTGTCAACGGATTCATGTAATGCCCGTTAATGTATGCAATAGCCTCTTCTATCACTCTTTTACTTGGAAAACTGCCGCTCTCCCTATACCTGCAACCCACCAGAACTTGATACACGATGCTTAAGAATAATTCCTTGACACGAAGTTTCCCAATCCCTCCAAGTGTATGGGCATTCTGATGGAGCAGGATCAGTAATTCTATCACTCTCGGATTTGTTCCCGGTTCAAGCTTAAAATGAGAGTCGCATTCATGACCTCTATTTTCATCACCTATCTTGTCCAATCGATAAAAAAGTGAATAGTACTCGAACTCTGATTGTCCTATAACTTGGGAGTTAAGTTGCATGCCTGGAGCCGCATGAAATACTGATCCTGGAAGTAATTCGTAAGCAGTTCCGTTCACACACATTCTAGCTTCTCCACGAATGATAAATAGAAATCCATGCTTTACGGTCTTAAAGTCACGCAATATACTTTTCGGCTGGATGACTAAACGGTAGACACTTTCTATATCACAGGAACCACTAGCAAATATCTCGGCTAATTTATTCAAATCTATCATGTACTGCACCTGCTCCCTGCACGATTAACGAGAATTGGTACGAAGTGGTTGAGGAAGTGAATGGAGATGATTTAATGAGGTGGCTTAATTATAAAGTGGTCTAATCCCAAGGAGGGCACTCTACGTCAGTACCCTCCTTGGGATTAGATATTTCCGTATCAGGTATCCGTGTCCACCTACTTATCTAACTCTAAAGGCAAAAAAACATAATCCCCATTCCTCAGAATCTCACATGAACGAACGGGAATAGGATGTTTAAAAATAGGTCCATCGATTACGGTAGTATGGAACTCTCCGCCTTCTCCACATGGGTCAATGCCGCGAGCTTCAAGCTCTTTTACATATTCATGAGTCAACGTTCGGCCTAAATCGTCTTCCTGCATTCCTAGCGATAGATTTACAGTAACAACGATCGTTACAAATCCCAGATTGATGAATTCATCGACAGCTTCTCGGTGATCCATTTCCCATAGGGGCATCCCAAGCTTTAATCCCGCATTTTTCGTAACTTTGTCATGCCAACAGCCATGGGCAGGCATATCCAAGTCTCCCGTTACTAACACTTCGGCTCCCTGATCTTTAGCTTTTTCTAAAAGGCCCATATAAATGGTTTCATAATCATCCCAGCTCGCAGCAGCAGTATATACAGGCAACCCTATGGATTCAGCTTGGGCTTGTATTAATTCCGGCGGCATTCCGTGGGATCTGGAACGTTTTCCTTCCTCCTCCAACATCATGATAAGTCCAACGGCTTCTCCAACCTTCATTGCTTTATATAGAGCTAGAGTACTATCCTTTCCACCACTAAAAGAAGCTATAAATTTATGCCCGCGAGCACCATTTTTCCAATCTACTATTTCTGTCATGCATTTCTTACCCCTTTGCTGTTTTTTTTGCACAATGTTTGTTAATGAACAGGTTTAGGTAATGTACGTAACTATTATGAACGAATTACATGCCTCTGCCAAATGGTTGTTCCAAAATGTATCTTTACATGGTGTAGGAAGGGGGGGGATGCAGAAAAAGGCGACAGCTGCGAGCCGTCGCCTTTAGACAAACTTTCATTTATTTAACGTAGTAATGAAGAGGGTATGTGCGGTACTGGGCTGGAGCCATTTTCTCGGTTGTGTGGAAGCCAGCCGGAGCCTGAAGCAACTCAGGGATACGGTTGACCACTGTTGCGCATGTAAGCTCTACCGTTGCCGGGCAAGAGATGTTGACCTCTGTTTTCGGCTCGCCTTTAATGACCCAATCGTTGTGGTCCACTTCGTCCTCAGCATACACTTTGCCGATACACTCTGTTACGATGACCGGTCCTTGATGGGTGACGGTTGTGACGACCGCGGACATGCCTGTGGCATCACCAGCAGGAATTGTTTTGCCAAGTGTGGTGGAATGAAGATCTTGATCATGCGTCATCGGAATCAATTGTTGATCCATCGATTTAATGGTCCATCCGAACTGTGAGCACAACCATTCATTGGCGTTTCTCATAAAGGACGGAAGATCATTGTTGCTGGCAATCTTCTCTTCGAATTCCTTAATCGTTAAGCCTGCTCCGTGAACCTCTGCAAGCGCGATGCCGTACTCTTCGACATTGTAGCTGGACATGCCTTCAATTCTAGTAATCTGATGCGTTGCGCCCGCTAATACGGTGATTAAGTTACCCCAGAACACATCCTGATATCCCGAACCGGTTAAGGTGCAATTGTTGTCTTTAGCAAGCCGGTCCAGACGGTTGGTCAGCGCAGGGGAGGTTGTCCAAGGATAGAACGCTTCTTCACACGTACTAATTGCGTTCACGCCGTGACGAGCCGCCAATTCAAAAGCGTCATACATATCTGTCATTAAGCTTGTCGTGGAAATGATGCACACTTGTGCGTCGCATTCTTTAAATACTTGCTCAGCGTCGGAGCGGATAGGAACATTCAATTTCACGCCCAAACCTGCTACCTCACCTGCATCTTTACCAACGACGTTCGGATTCATATCGATCGCGCCTACGATTTCTGCACCTTTTTCATACAGATATCTGAGGAAAACCTGACCCATTTTACCGCAGCCGTATTGAATGACTCTAATTCTTTCTTTCATGTGGACAACCTCCTACATTGTTATTATTTTCACAAACTATAATGTTAATGATGTTGGGAGCTCCTTATGTCCTTATCATAAACTCTATAGTAACTATAGAGTCAACCTCTTTTGATCGGAACTTGCAATTTCATAAACATATTCCGCTCGTCATGATGAAATACCGGTAATTCCACCACCACTTCACAAATGTAATCCCCAATCACCTCATAACCGTGCTCATGTACATAATCGAATAATTTGCCCGCATACTTCTGCTCATGAAAGAAACTATCGCAATATATGCACAAATAGTCGTGTTCCGGGATGATCTCCACGCCTGCCTGCATTTCAAAATCGGGATCTACGAACAAAAAAACTTCCGTCGATACAAAATGTCCCCGTTCAATCGCTTCTTGCCGGATAATAGAGCCGACATTGCAAAAGTATGCCATTGGCAAATGGTTGACGATCGCCTGGGCACGCAGCTCCCGCAGTATATATTCGTACGTTTCAAGCGTATTCTCATAAATATTGACGTTGCTGTCGTAGCAATAAATTTTGCGCTCCGGAATGCGCTCCAGAACGATATGCCCTTCGCCCGGAGCGCTCATATATGTGTCGTAATTTTTAATGCTGACTTGGACCGCTTTTTTCATCTGATCTAGTTCCTTCATTTTGTGCTCAATGAGAACCGCTTGCTGCCGCAGCATCTCGGGGATAGATTCAACATTTTCGCTGTCGAACCAAGCTTTTATATTGTCCAACGACATGCCTAAATATTTCATATAGTTGATCATATCCAGTCTGGCGCATTGCTTGATTCCGTAGTAACGGTAACCCGTGCTTTCATCAACATACTCAGGCTTTAACAGCCCCAGCTTGGCATAATAGCGCAGCGTTTGAACAGAGGTGTTATTCAATTCGGCCATGCGGCCGATCGATAGTTTATCCATAACGATAGATCCCTTCTCAATCACGCTTAGTCATATCTAATGTTTGTTGGACTCTATGGGGTGGTTTCCAAGAAAATCAATGACAAGCTCGTTAATCTGTTGTTTCTGTTCAACACTTAAAAGATGCCCTGCCTTAGGGATGGTTGCTATCGTGACATCTGGAATGATGCTCGCCTTCGCTTGAACTGTCTTGATGGAATGGCGGTAAATGACTTCGTCTTCCCCGACCATGAATAAAGTAGGGACTGGGAGCTGTGACAGTTCTTCTTCAGTGAATACGGCAGGAAGCAGCCCGAGTCGAGGGACGCAGCTCTGGTAGCTCGCTGTAAGCAGTGATTTATAGGACTCGGGAAGTAGACTCAGGTTATTATGTTTCGACATGCACCATGTGAATGCGCGATCAATAAGCCACGGTTTTGGGAACATCACAGGAGGAAACATCTTTACATAGAACATCCTTGAAAGCGGCGCAAAGGAGCCCGCAGGTGCCAGCAGCCCAAGCGAATGTACATGCGACGGATGCGCTACCGTAAAATTCAAAGACAAAAAACCGCCCATGGAATGCCCCAATAAATGAAACGCGCCCAATTGCAGTTCACGGACTAGCTCCAACAGCCATTGCGCTGCTGCTTCTTTGCTTGAAAGCGGCTTTAGGAGTGTACTTCTGCCAAAGTCTCCAGGGACATCAATGCAATGAACATAATAATTCTTGGACCATTCAGCAATGTTTGCACTCCACATGAGCGAGGTTGCGGTCATTCCGTGAATGAGCAGCAGAGGTGGATTCGCCTTATTACCGCATTTGATCATATGAGTACTTCCGAAGTCAGTTGTAACAAAGCAGGATTCGTAAGAAACAGGCCACTCACTCAGCGCTCGGTCATAAGCGGCTGTGAAGTGCGCTCTCGCACTAACGCTTCTAAATATAGATAAATCCTTCGTATCCATCAACTCACTCCTTTAAAGATGATGTATCGATGAAAATTCTCAAGATCTGATCTACCTGTGGAAAGTCTTCCAACAACGGGTAGGTTAATTGGGTAAACACAACACCGTTCAGCATCGAAGAGTACATAAGAGCTTGCTCCGATGGATCCACCTTGATGAATTCACCCTGCTCCTGACCTTGCTGGAACAGATGCTTAAGCAATTCCAGACTCTTGGCTGAATATTCTTTTGAAATCGCTGATGCCTCTTCCGGGACCGTCTTGGACGTATTGGTTTGCAGCGCGATCAGAAAGAAATGACCGCTCTCCCGAGTGTGAGCAAAAATCCCTTCCGTCATTGCCTTTAGACGTTCATAAGGGCTTCCGTTGCTGTGCACAGCTTGATGAATTGTTTCATAGGAGGTAATAAATGCAGTCTTTGCTAACTCAATATAAATATCTTCTTTGGAAGAAAAATAATGATAAATCAAACCGTGGCTTAGTTGAGCTTCACCCACAATATCGCTTACTTTCGTACCCGCATAGCCCCGCTCTCCAAACACCTTCGCCCCGGCTGCCAGTAGTTGCTGTTTACGTATATCACGAATTTGCTGATTCTGTTCATCCACTCTGGGAGACATGGTGTAAATCCTCCTTGACGAAAATGTTATTTATAAGGTGATCGTAACCATTTTTGATTAATTAGTCAATCAAAAAAATGAAGGTCCGACTCTTCATTGCGATGTCTTCGGAAGCGTAGTAATGTTGAGGATATGGAACACATTGCAACATGTATGATTTAAACGAAATGACTAAATTGGAGGCTGTTATTCCCATGATGAATGTATCTTATATTCCTGATTTTGTTGGTAAGCTTACCATAATGAATGAGCCGTCACATTGGAGCGTGAAAGATGAATCTTTACTCGTCCATACACAATCCGAAACGGATTTTTGGCTGAAAACCCATTACGGATTCGAAGTGATGAACGGACATGTCTTTTACGAGTCGATTGAGACGGACTTCACGGCAGAAGTATCACTTAGTATGCAGCCCGTATCAACCTATGACCAGGCGGGACTGTTCGTCATGGTGTCGGAAACATGTTGGTTGAAGACATCGCTTGAATATATACCGGACGGTCCATCACACTTGGGGGCCGTCGTCACCAATCATGGATATTCGGATTGGTCCACCCGAAATTACGAGAACGCGCATGTCACGAAACCTTTAGCATTCCGAGTCGAGCGTAAGCACGGCGATTATACGATCTCGGCCAAGACGCAGGGTAACCCAGATGAGTGGGAGCAGATCCGGATCTCTCATTTGCACGAAGACCGGCATCCCAATCCGGTCAAAGTAGGCATCTATTGCTGCAGCCCGACCCCAAATGGCGGTTTCGAGACTCGCTTCTATTCTTTTTCTATAGAGAAAAAGTAGCTTGGTGTTTCTAACGCTAAGAACAGTTCAGCCCCCGAACGCATATGGTCGGGGGCTGATGCTCTCTGCCGGTGAAAATTTAAAGCTAAAGACTAGGGCGTTTTTTCTTTTGATGGAAAAGCATCCTAAACCCTTTTCAGCATTCATTATTTATATGTAATAATTACAATATAAAACTATTGCCATATGAGAGTTGTTGCCCTATAATCCAAGGTAATTGATAATAATTCTCATCGAGGTGTTTGAAGTGAAACTAGCGGATATAAACATCAATGCACCGGTTACGATTGTGGAGTTGGGCTGCAGCAATCAGCTGGTCTGTAGACGGCTTAATGATCTGGGGATCGTCGAGGGCTGTCAGGTTTGCATTAAACAGAGGCTGCCATTTGGAGGCCCTATTACGCTAGAGGCTGATGGGCAGTGGATTGCTATTCGCCGCAAGGAAGCTCTTCAGATTGTAGTGGAAGCCGTATGAGCGAGATTGTTTTGGCAGGCAACCCGAATACCGGAAAAAGCTCGCTGTTTAACATTTTGACCGGCTCCTATGAATATGTGGGCAACTGGGCCGGAGTTACAGTCGAGAAGAAGGTTGGACAACTGAAGGCAGGAAAAGGTCAGCTTATCGATCTGCCGGGTCTCTATTCCCTTAATCCTTTATCACATGACGAGGAGGTCGCCTCCCGTTTTTTGCTAAACGAATCATTTGATTCCATTCTAAACGTGGTGGATGCCTCTCAAATTGAACGAAACCTAAACCTGACATTGCAGCTACTGGAATACGGCAAGCCCGTTGTCATCGCTTTGAACATGGTGGATGTGGCGAAGCAGCAGGGGATTGAGATAGACATCGAACGATTGTCCGAGCTGCTGAAGACACCCGTCGTTCCAGTGGTGGCCCGAAGCGGGAAGGGCTGTGATGTACTGCTTCGCATGATTACGGGAGAGTCGTCTGGAAATGCTTGTGAAAAAACGCACATGCTTTCCTATGGAGAGCTGTTAGAAAAGGCGTGTACTGAGCTGACTGCCAAGATGCCGGATCATATCGTCTCCCCGCGCTGGATGGCTGTACAGTTTCTGGAGGGGAACTCGGTTGTACGCGCCGCGCTGGAGAAGGTGATCGACTCCAAATGGCTGAATCAGTTCTATCAGTCCACGGAGCAGTCCGTTATGGAAGCGTATGGTGGAAAGAAGCTGTCCCAGTACATCCGCAATAAACGAAGCGATCATATAAAAGAGATCCTCGCACAGTGTCTGACGCGGACAGAAAGACGCAGTAATCTGTCGGAGCGGATTGATCGGGTCGTTACGAACAAGTATTTAGGCATCCCGATTTTTCTGATGTTTATGTACCTAGCGTTCAAGCTGACGTTTGAATGGCTAGGCAACCCGTTATCCGACCTGGTCGATGGGTTCATTAATGGTGCACTGAGGAATGGAACGGAGTGGCTGCTGAATGGTGTTGGAGCTACATCTTTTATTAAAGCGATCATATTTGATGGGATTTTTGCCGGTGTCGGTGGAGTCCTCGTATTTGTGCCTCAAAT
Organism: Paenibacillus uliginis N3/975; assembly: GCF_900177425.1. NCBI lineage: Bacteria > Bacillati > Bacillota > Bacilli > Caryophanales > Paenibacillaceae > Paenibacillus > Paenibacillus uliginis. The sequence goes on from NZ_LT840184.1 coordinate 35,767, forward strand.
CTTCATCTTGTTCTTGATTATTTCCTTTATCGAGGATTCCGGTTATATGGCACGGATTGCTTCGGTCATGGACCGGCTGATGGAAGCCGTCGGTTTGAACGGCAAAGCATTCATTCCTTTGATTATCGGTTTTGGATGTAATGTACCGGGTATTATGGCGGCCCGGACCATCGAACAGCCGAAGGAAAGACTGCTGACGATTATTCTGTCACCGCTTATGTCTTGCTCGGCCAGATTATCGGTGTACAGCCTCTTTGTCGGTATCTTTTTCAAGTCCAATCAGGCACTGATTGTCCTGTCGCTGTATGTGATGGGCATTGTGATAGCGCTGCTGCTCGCGAAGCTATTCTCTTCAACCATTTTGAAGCAGCAGGAGTCCATGTTTGTCGTGGAGCTGCCGCCTTACCGGATTCCGCAGTGGAAGACGCTGGCCCGCAGCACCTGGGAGAAGGGAAAAGGCTTTGTACGGAAAGCGGGAACATTCATTTTCGGTGGATCGGTAATCATCTGGCTGCTAAGTTATGCAGGTCCGGGCGGGTTCGATGTACCGATGAACGAAAGCTTTTTGGCGAAGATCGGCGGAGCGATCGGCTATCTGCTGACACCGCTTGGCTTTGGTACCTGGCAGGCCGGCGCAGCACTGATCACGGGGTTTTTGGCGAAGGAAGTGGTCGTATCGACGATGAACATCATTTATTCCGCTCCGGATACAGCGGCACTGCAGGGGCTACTAGCTGGACATTTCACGGCGCTTCAGGCCTATTCCTTTATGGCGTTTATCCTACTGTATGTACCTTGTCTTGCTACTGTCGGGGTCATTCGCAAGGAGACGATGTCCGCACGCTGGACCTGGTTTTCTATCCTTTACTCGCTGGTGATTGCCTACGGCATTTCTCTGGCTATTGTAACAGTCGGAAGGGCTCTGGGCTTTCATTAAAAGCTTGTAGAGAAAGGAAGTGATGGGCCATGCTGGCAAGCATCTTGATCGGTGTGCTGATCTTCGGTTATGCCGGATGGACACTGCTCTCTTATGTGAAAAAGACGAAAAAAGGAAAATGCGCCGGCTGCTCCATGGCCAAAACATGTGCATCAGCTTGCGATGAGGTGTCTGGTCCACCTGCGACGAATACCCCGTCAGATATGGACTTATATAGCAGAGGGTAGCCTATTAGCGATGATAGGAAATCACTTGTCAAACAATGCTGAACGTCAGGAATAACCTGTTTTATGGAATAGGTTATTCCTGGCGTTCGTTTTTGTCCCTGCAGCTTTTCAGCATAAGTGAGTGAGTTCATTGATGAAGATGATTGCGAAAATACCAAGAAAAATATAGAATTCATTGAGAATGATAATCAATTAGGGAAAACGGGGGAATCTTGCCTTTGAAGGAGGATAAGATGTTACGACAGAACAGAGTGTATAGCTTAAAAAAGGGCAGTCATATATGTACCGATGTCAGGGAGGAAGCGGAATACGAAACAGAACTGACAGTTCTTTTTATTATTTTATCTGGAGCGGCCGAGATTCAAAGTGGAGACCAAATGTTTAACCTTGAGAGCAGCTCGGTGTTGGTCATGAACCCTCAGGAAAAGGTGAAGATCCGAAATATAGGAGGAACAGAACTTATTTATAATGTGTTCTTTTTTTCAATATATGAGCTGATTGGAGTGTCAGAAAAAGAACTGCGCTATCAACATGTATCGGATTTATTTCCGCACAGTGGTTTGTTTTACAGTCAGGTTTCAGCAGAGGTGAAAAATATAGCTGCTCAGCTAATCAAAACAGCTGCGGAAGAAGCCGAAAATTCAAAAGCTATTCATATGCTAAATGATTTGATCGCAAAAATTGAGGATGAATACCTTTCATTGGGGCAGCGTACATTTAGCTCGTCGTTTCATTCCATCTTGCAATATATTTCTTTACATTCTCATCAAGCCTTGTCTAGGGACGCGGTAGCCAAATACTTTGGTTATCACCCAAATTATTTTTCTGAACGGTTTAAAAAGGAAACAGGTTGGAGCTTCTCTGACTATTTGTCGCAAATTCGTATGGATAAGGCTAAGGTCTTTTTGCTTGAACATACGCTGACGATTGGGGAGGTTGCGCGTAAAGTAGGTTATCAGGATGGCCTTTATTTGAGTAGGAAATTCCGTAAGCAGAATGGAATGTCGCCAAGTGAATTCAGGAAAGGAAGAGAATTTGAGCGAATCTTTACCTTTCAGTTTACAGGTGCATTGCTGGCGACAGGAATAAAGCCGGCTGCAGTTCTCTCATCGTATTCGAATGTCCCTGAGCTGTTAAGAGAGGAAGTAAGCTCATCGATCCAACTAGCTCCGGATAGACTGCCTACGATTGAACAATGGCGTGATCTCAAGCCGGATTTAATTATTGCCCCTACTTACTTATATCCGAATCAAAAGATCATCGAGGAGATGGAGTCCATAGCACCCATCATGATGCTTGATTGGGATACACATGACCGGTTGGAAGAAGTAAAGATTATCGGACGGATCGTTGGAAGAGAAGCGCAAAGTAACGAGTGGATTCAGGCATTTGAGGAGAAAGCGGAAAGTGCCCGGAAAATGCTGAAAGGAGCATTACAAGAGGAAGAGACAGTCGGGCTATATGAGTTAAGGGATAATGGGAAGGTAGGAATATGGAGATCAACAGCAAGAGGAGCTTACAATCTGTATACCATGTTGAAGCTGACTCCTGCCAAGCGGATTCAAAAGGAAGTACTCGGGCCCAATAAGCATCTTATCATTTCCGAAAATGAAATTTCTGCGTATGCAGCGGACCATATGTTTGTTGTCATCCATACCGCCATGCAAGCGTCAAGAATTGTTGAAACTGAACATTGGCGTCAGCTGCCCGCAGCAAAAAACGGGCAAATCTATCTCTTACGCCTTGAAGATTTTTGGGCCAGTGAAGGTGTAGCTTTAGAGAAACAACTGGATATTCAAGTGAAATGCATTTTGAACAGATCCTAGACCTGACATTTGTCCATATTAAATTAGTTATCATTGTCTATGTCCTTTGATAAATGCTCTTGCTACAATTGAAAATGGTTATCATTATCATTTGGATTATTAGGAGAGTGAGGATAATTATAGATATATATAAGAAGAGTTTGGTGCTCCTGTCTGTTATCTGTCTTGTCGTATTGACAGCCTGCAGCAGTAAAGAGGTTAGTCAAAGTTCAGAGGTTAAATCAGTAGACAATAAGGCTGCTGTTGCTGAAGGAACGCGTGTCGTACAGACGGTTAATGGAGAGGTGGAGATTCCAGCAAATCCTCAGCGGATTGTGACTCAATCTGGGCTATTAGCTACACTTCTGGCTTTGGATGTGAAGCCGGTTGGGGCAGAGAGTAGGGATATTAAAAATCCTCATATTCAAGCTTTAGTTGAAGGTGTAGAGAATATTGGTGAAGGAACAGATTATGAGAAAATTCTGGAGCTTGAACCAGACTTAATCATTACGCAAATTCATGATGCGGGCAATTATGAGAAGTTATCAAAAATTGCCCCAACCGTTGTATATCCATACTTAACGTTTAAGAATGTCAAAGAGGAAGTACAAGAAGTCGGGAAGCTCATTGGAAAAGAAGAGCAAGCGAAGGAATGGGAAACTCAGTTTGACACCAGGATGGCAGCGGCTAGAGAAAGAGCTCAGGCAGTCGTCGGGGATCAGACCGTATCACTGATCGGTGCGTTTGAGAAAGATATTTATGTATATGGAGATAGTTTGTATCGGGGTGGAGAAGCATTATATCAATATTTGCAACTAACACCGACAGATGCAATTGCTAAAGAGGTCATTGGCAATCCGGATGAATTCCTCAAAATCTCATATGAAGTGCTTGATGACTATGCAGGGGATTATATTTTTGTAGATGAGTCAAAAGGGGGAAGTTTAAATATCAAGAGCCCCATTTGGAACAACCTTAAGGCAGTCAAAAATAAGCAGGTGTTATTCCCAAAACCAGAACGCTTCTGGCCGTATGATCCCATTTCTGTGGCCAATCAAGCGGAGGAATTTGCCGATATGCTGGAAGGGCTTAAGAAGAAATAGTTTACTCGTATCTAGTTTAAGGGGATCTCTATGCTCTTTTTTTAATTGAAAATGATAATCAATTTCAATTAAAAATGGATAAATTAAAGTAAAGGTGAATGGATGATGGGAATGACTGCAGTGAAGGTAGATGGAACGGGGATTGAAGCAGAGGAACCTAAGCTCCGTTCACGTCCGATAGCCGCAACGATCATTATGATAGGTGGAATTGTCGTACTCCTATTTAGTATTGCTCTTTCAATCTCTTTTGGAGCAGCTGATATTAAATTGTCTGTCGTATGGGATTCTGTTCTTCATTTTAATCCGGATCTTAATGATCATCAGATTATCAGAGAATTGCGGATGCCAAGAGTACTAGGGGCAGCGATGATAGGTGCAAGCTTTGCGGTTGCAGGTGCCATTATGCAGGGTATGACAAGAAATCCGCTCGCTGATTCGGGGCTGCTCGGTTTGAATTCAGGTGCCGTATTGGTGATGGCGCTGTGCTTCGCCTTTTTTCCAGGGCTCCCGTATACGTATTTAATTCTATTTTCATTTATCGGAGCCGCAGTCGGAGCGGGACTTGTGTTTGGCGTTGGTTCCATGGCTAAGGGTGGTTTGACACCGCTGCGCCTCATACTTGCTGGTGCAGCAGTCAGTGCGTTGTTCAGTGCCTTAAGTGAAGGGATTGCTTTATATTTTCGGATCGGGCAGGATCTTGCCTTTTGGTATGCGGGCGGAGTAGCAGGGACGAAATGGGAGCAGTTGAAGATTATGATTCCGTGGGTTGGAGCTGCGATTCTTGGTGCCATTATGCTTTCCCGATCGATTACGCTGCTTAGTCTTGGTGAGGAGATTGCCTCGGGGTTAGGACAAAAAACAAAACTGGTTAAGCTTATAGCAACGATTCTGGTGCTGATACTAGCTGGATCGGCCGTTTCCGTTGTTGGTGCAGTCGGATTTGTCGGGCTTATCATTCCACATGTAACCCGATATTTAGTTGGGGTTGATTACCGCTACATTATTCCATGCTCTGCAGTCCTTGGAGGTCTATTGCTTCTGTGGGCCGATTTAATCGCCAGGATGATTAATCCGCCTTATGAAACACCGGTCGGTGCATTAATTGCTTTAATTGGGGTACCGTTCTTCCTCTACCTTGCTCGTAAAGAAAGGAGAGGATTATAAGTGGAATTATCTGATTTATCACCTGCCGAATCCAGGAAAAGAAAACGGAGCATAACGACGTTGACCGTCTTTATGGTTTTAATTGTTGTTGCCTTTATTATCAGTGTGAATACAGGGCATATCCGATTAACACCTATAGAGTTAATTAAAACGTTATTTGGTGGGGGTACGGATAAGCAAGAGCTGATTTTGTTTGAGTTCAGGCTTCCGCGTATTATCATTTCTGTTCTTGTCGGAGCTTCACTTGCGGTTTCTGGCTGCGTCATGCAGGGGCTTTCCCGAAATGCACTGGCAGACCCCGGAATTCTCGGAATTAATGCGGGAGCAGGGCTCGCCGTCATGCTTTACGTTGCTTTTTTCCCAACAGAAACGGTTGGTTCTGTGATGCTCCTGCCGATATTGGCCTGGTTGGGAGCTGGCTTTGTCGCTGCTTTAATTTATGTCCTATCGCTCAAAAAAGGAGAGGGCTTGTCACCTACCAGACTCTTATTAACGGGTATTGCTGTGGCTGCAGGTATTAGTGCGGCTACGATTGTGCTGACTATACGTTTCACTCCAGAGCAATATCAGTTTGTTGCAACATGGATGGCGGGAAGCATTTGGGGTTCAAACTGGAAATTCGTTGGTTCCCTGCTTCCGTTTGTTATTATTCTATTGCCATTTGTATGTTATAAAGCTCGCGTGTTGAATGTATTAAGCCTGGGCGATCAGATGACGATCGGACTAGGAGCTTCTGTGGAAAAAGAACGCTTGGTTCTTCTCGCAGCAGCGGTTGGATTAGCAGGCTCTTCTGTATCTGTTAGCGGTGGCATCGGGTTTGTCGGATTGATTGCCCCCCATCTTGTTCGCCGTCTGATCGGTCCGCAGCATCAATTCCTACTTCCAGGATCTGCTCTGGCAGGGGCGCTGCTCGTTCTGGTTGCGGATACCATTGGGCGCTGGATTATACAACCATCGGAAATTCCAGCAGGTATTGTTGTTGCTGTAATAGGAGCACCTTACTTCCTATACTTACTTGCTCGTTCAAAAGCTTGATGATTCCCAAAGGAGGGAGACCTTACTCCATATGTTGAAGCAATTTTTTTCTTATTATCAGCCATATAAATGGTTGTTTATTGCAGATTTTACTTGCGCGATTTTAGCTGCTTTATTGGAGCTTGTTTTTCCTCTAGCGATAAATAGAGTGATTGATGACTTATTACCAAGCGGCAACTGGAATTTCATTATATGGGCGTGTGTCGGCTTACTTGGGATATATGTGCTTAGTTCTTTCCTGCATTATGTTGTTACCTATTGGGGACATATGCTGGGGATTAATATTGAGACAGATATGCGAAAAAAATTGTTCAACCATGTCCAGAAGCTGTCTTTTCGATTTTTTGACAATAACAAAACAGGGCATCTCGTTTCACGGATGACCAATGATTTAATGGATATTGGGGAAATTGCCCACCATGGCCCGGAAGATTTGTTTATTGCGGTGATGACCCTGGCTGGAACCTTTGGCTTAATGCTGTCGATTAATTGGAAGCTTGCCGTTCTGACATTCATTATTATTCCATTCTTGATTTGTTTATCTATTTATTTCAGCAGGAAAATGTCGCGGGCATTCAGCCAAATGTTTGCCGACATCGCCGATTTTAATGCCAGAGTTGAAAATAATGTGAGCGGAATTCGTGTCGTAAAAGCATTTGCTAACGAAGATCATGAAATTGATCAATTTGCTGTAAACAACGGGCGTTTCCGCACAACGAAGCTTGTTACTTATAAGGTGATGGCCTGGAACTCATCAATCAGCCATTTGCTGATGAAGGTTATATCGATTTTTGTACTAGGATGTGGTACGTGGTTTGTCATCCAAAAGCAAATGACGTTTGGTGAATTTATGGCTTTTGTACTCTTATCTAATATCTTTCTTACTCCGATTAAACAGATTAATTCGGTCATTGAAACTTATCCGAAAGGAATCGCTGGTTTCCGCCGTTATTTGGAACTGCTTAACACCGCACCGGATGAAGAGGATGTACCAGATGCTATTAAAGTTCAACATCTAGAGGGTGATATTGAGTATGAGGATGTTACGTTCGGTTATGAAGGCAAAGGAAAAGTGCTCAACCATATTAATTTTTCGGTCAAGAAAGGAGAGACGGTAGCCCTTGTTGGCCCATCGGGAGCTGGAAAAACGACAATCTGCAGTTTGCTACCAAGATTTTACGATATTGATTCAGGCAGCATAAGGATTGATGGCATGGATATTAAAAATATGGCTATTCAATCTTTGCGCCAGCAAATAGGGATCGTACAGCAGGATGTATTTCTATTTGATGGATCGATTCGAGAAAACATTGCCTATGGAAAGCTTGATGCGACAGAAGAGGAAATATGGGATGCTGCGAGACGGGCACAGATGGAAGATTTGATCCTCGGACTTCCAGACGGGTTGAATACATTAATTGGTGAACGTGGCGTCAAGTTATCCGGAGGACAGAAGCAGCGGCTTTCGATTGCTCGGATGTTCCTGAAAAACCCGCCAATTCTTATTCTGGATGAAGCAACATCTGCGCTGGATACGGAAACGGAGGCGGCGATTCAGAAAGCGTTAAATGAACTGTCTCAGGGACGGACTACGCTCGTGATTGCGCATCGCCTCGCTACGATAAAAAATGCAGATCGCATTCTAGTCATAACAGAAGAAGGTATTCAAGAGCAGGGATCACATAAGGAACTGCTTGAAGCAGGAGGCACATACAGCAGACTACACCATGCCCAATTCCACATGTAGAAGAAGATTAGATAATAGGAGGAAATAGATAATGGCTGATCGTTTATCAACCCAAGACTTAACCATCGGCTATGGGGATCAAACAATCGTCGATAAGCTGAATTTATCTGTACCGAATGGGAAAATCACTGCCTTGGTAGGAGCGAATGGTTCTGGCAAGTCAACCATTTTGAAGACGATGGCACGCATCATGAAACCTATGAGTGGGGGAGTGATGCTTGACGGGCAGATGATTCATACAAAATCAACTAAAGAAGTGGCCAAGGAATTAGCCATTCTTCCCCAAAATCCGACCGCACCAGACGGATTAACTGTATACGAGCTGGTCGGCTATGGTCGCTATCCGCATCAAAAAGGAATGGGCACCATGACCAAGGAAGACCGCAAAATCATTCACTGGGCGATAAAAGTAACCGGAATGACGGAATTTTATGATCGGGCTGTTGATCAGTTATCAGGAGGGCAGCGTCAGCGGGCATGGATTGCCATGGCGCTTGCCCAGCAGACAAGCATCTTGTTTCTTGATGAACCGACGACTTTTTTGGATATGGCCCATCAGCTTGAAGTACTAAAATTGCTGCAAAAGCTGAATAGAGAAGAACAGAGGACAATTATAATGGTCGTTCACGATTTGAATCATGCGGCTAGATTTGCCCATCATATGGTGGCGATCAAATCAGGAGCTGTAGTGAGTTCTGGAGCACCAGTAAAGGTGGTTACCCCTGAAGTGCTGCGCGAGGTATTTGCGATCGAAGCAGATATTATCACGGATCCACGTACAGGCGGCCCGCTTTGCTTGCCATATGAATTAGCAAATGGATCGGAAAAGAAACCAACAAACATAAAAGCATTAGCAGCAGCTTACTAAAATGGTCGGCCGAATAGAAAACTAAATAAAGGATTGAGTATACATGTTCAATCGGAATATAAAAAGATCAGGATCTTGGCTGCTTATGTTTTGCCTGTTGCTCTTTCTTGCCGCTTGTTCAAGCGAAGGCGCCAACAATACAAGTACAAATGAAGTGAAAGAAGAACAAACATCAGAACAGCCAGCTGAACAAACAGCAGAAAAAGATATGAAGAAGACACGAATCATTTCCACGGTAACAGGTGATGTTGAAGTTCCTACCCATCCTGAGCGTGTTATTGTCGACTGGGATCTTGGCCATGTGCTGGCACTAGGGGTAGAGCCAGTTGGGGCTTCCAAAACGATTCTAGAGTATGGACGGTTTCTTGAGCCGTACGTAACAGATCAGACCCAAGATATCGGTGGGGATGGTCAAGTATCTGTAGAAAAAATGCTTGCATTAAATCCTGATTTAATTATTACTTGGGATCCTAAAATGGTTGAGAAATATAGTAAAGTAGCCCCGACCGTCGTGTATGATACAGGGAAATATGACAACATTCATGATGAAATTACGGCAATGGGTGAAATATTGAATAGACAAAAAGAAGCTGAAGAATGGCTCACTTCTTTTGAAGAACGTGTCGAAGTCGCCAAGGAAAAAATAAGAGGAGTGATTCCAGAAGATGCTACCTTTTCCATTATTGATGTGGCTACTACGAAATCCACCATTGTTGTCGGTGAGTCGGGAGAGCGTGGTGGAGATGCCCTGTATCAGATTTTGGGCGTTACGCCGCATCCTCGAGTAAAGAGCGACATCATTGATAAGGGAGAAATCAGACTTGATGTATCGTGGGAAAAGGTAGGCGACTACGCTGGTGATTATGTCTTTATGGTTAGAAATGATGTGGGGAGCGAACTCGAATTGCCAAGCGTTTGGAATTCGCTCGATGCTGTGAAGAATAAGCGTGTATATGAACTAGATATGAAAAAATATTTTACGAGTGATCCATTATCAGCACTGTTACAAGCAGAGGAAATGGCAGCACTGTTAACAGGGGGACCGAAATGACGGAGGAGTTAGAGTTATTTGACGTAACGATTGTTGGTGGGGGACCTGCCGGGTTGTATACCGCTTTTTATAGTGGAATGCGTGATTTAAAAACCAAAATTATTGAGTATGGACCAGAGCTTGGGGGAAGAATGCTCATTTATCCAGAGAAGATGATATGGGATGTGGGTGGAGTTACGCCAATTCTATGTGAACAATTAATCGCTCGATTAGAAGAGCAAGCAAGAACTTTTGATCCAACTATCGTATTGAATCAGAAGGTCGAAGGGCTAGAGAAATTGCAGGATGGAACCTTTATGTTAACGACGGCAACTGGTGAGAAGCATCATACAAAAACGGTTATCTTAGCAATCGGGTATGGTGTACTAACTATGCAGAAGCTGGAAATCGAAGGAGCAGACCGCTATGAGGTCACAAATTTACACTACACGGTACAAGAGCTTGACGTATTTCGTGACAAGCATGTGCTGATATCTGGCGGAGGAAACTCAGCGGTTGATTGGGCTAATGAATTAGAACCCATCGCTGCAAGTGTAACCGTCGTGCATCGACGCAACGACTTTGGCGGACTCGAAAAGAATGTTATTAAAATGAAAGAATCTTCTGTGGATGTACGTACACCTTATGAAGTTGTACAGCTGCACGGTAATGAAGATATGATCGATCACGTAACCATTTCTCATTCGGAAACAGGTGAAATGGAGAGAATCTCTGTGGATGCCGTTATTGTCAATCATGGGTTGAAGTGTGATTACGGCGCATTAACCGAATGGGGATTGGAGATGGAAGATGATGTAGCGGTTGTGAATGCCAAAAGGGAAACGAATATCCCTGGTATTTATGGCGCAGGAGACTTCATTGATCATGAGAGCAAGGTGAGATATATTGCTGGGGCCTTTACAGATGGAGTTCTCGCATTAAATAGTGCTAAGTTACATATCGACCCAGATGCACCGAAAGCGGCATACGTTTCTTCACATAATATCCGGTTTAAAGAACGAAACAAACAGCTTGGGTTGCATGATGAAGATTACAGAGAAGTAAAAGGGTAGCAGGAACAGGAAATATGGATACAGGGAAAAATCCCTCAGGTCACTTAAGGACTTGAGGGATTTTTCTTATTACCGAAAAGTTTCAACGGCGATCGGAGGAATAATCCGCATTGGTAGTGATGCTCAGGCTAAATAAACGTAAATTTAGCTTGAGTGAAGATCTTTAAGGTACCATATATCGCATGAAAAATGCCCGGTGTCACCAAGGGGCTTGTTTAGCTTTACGAAGTTGTATTTCTGGTAAAAGCGGTTTGCAGCTTCCATATTGCTTAAGGTTTCGAGGTAACACTGTTCATAACATGTTTGTGCAAACTCTAGTGCCGTATTCATGAGCTTGTGTGCGATTCCGGTTCCCCTTGCCTCTTGCAGGCAGTACATCTTCTGCAGCTCACAGACACCTTCAAGCTTGTCCATTGGGCCGATGCCGCAGCCGCCTACAATCCTACCATGATGTTCGGCAACCCAGTACCTGGAGTTGTTTCCTCTATAGACTTCTGATAAAGAGCCCAGTAGTGGATCTTCCCACGCCAAGCCCGCTCGATCTCCGCCATATTCTTTTAAACAAGTTCTAATGACGTTCTCGATAGCTTTATTGTCCTGCTCTTGAATCTCTCTTATGATCATATCTCTCACCGCCTGAATGTATGTAAGGGAACGTTTATCTATCATATCATGGAAAATGCATAAAAAAATCATCCTTGAAAACAAGGATGAGAGATTGAACGATTATTTTTAATGGGAGAGGGCATCTACGATTTCTCGATCCAGTGCCTCACCCTTTAGGATCTTAGCCTTTAACTCATCTGTCACGACGGGCCGCTGAAAGCGTACGAAGTCAAATTCCACATCCAGATCAGCATGGTCTTCTTTACTATTATATACGGTTTCGTTAAATGTTTTAGCATCAGTACTAAATGATTTGACAGTGTTGCCATGCGCGTTAATCCCTACCTGAAGAGTCTTTGGTAGTTCTGGGAGGTTCACGCGTCGATGAAGGGTCCAGTTGTCATCATGGTCAAATTTATAGAACTGGAAGAACCACGGTCCAACTTTTGCGATCTTGAGCTGAATCCAATCGGTTGCTACAGGAGTTATTGTATAAGTAAACTGGCTTTTTAGGTTAATTTTGCTATCTAACACTAATTCATTAGCTGTATCTGGGGTACCGTAATTGAGATAAATCCAATTTTCCTGTTCCGGTTTCCAATTAGAAGCTGTTGTGTTTTTGGGCTGTCTTACAAGGAGACCAGCGAGTTCAAAAATTCCTGTAGGGCGTTCTGATTGTTTACCGGACACTTTCAAGCGTGTTGTAACGATAAAGTCACCATTAATTTCTTTGAATGCATACACGCCTCGGAAGTCTCCGTACCATGTACCTGTCTTTGGAATTAAATGAAGTGCACCAGGTTTGCTCTTATTAATGTCCAGTACTTCAACTTGGCTTGGCCATCCTTCGACTTCATGATGCAGCTTCCAATTCGATAGAGAATCTTTATTGGTGAACTCATCACTTAGTTCGATTAAATCGTCTTTCGGTTTGGACTCCGCAGAACCCAGTGCCACGGATGCTGAAGTGAAGGTAATACAAGTAGTGAGTAAGAGAACCATCATTTTACGCATTAAAATAACACTCCTTATTTGTATTAGTCGATTGGAAAACATCAGAAGGGATTGGCCGATTCCCTCGTCGTTTTCCTTGTACATGAGTGCTCTATAATTGGTATAATAAAGCTGCAGCTTATTGAAAATTATAGTTGTAATGGTTATGTATGGCAATAAGTTACAATATGGTTATAGAGTTACTTTGAGGTAAGGAGGAAGCATAATGGTATCGGATAAATGCCCGATTGAAGTGTCGATTGAAGTACTTGGGGGGAAATGGAAACCGTTTATTTTGTATTATCTGCTCAATGGCACTAAGCGATTTTCGGAGCTGCAGCGATATATTCCCAGTGTCTCTCCGAAAGTACTAACTCAGCAACTTCGTGATCTTGAGGAGGATGGAATTATTGTTAGACATGTGTATCCGATTGTTCCACCCAAAGTTGAATATTCTTTAACTACCTATGGTGAATCCATTCGTCCTGTAATTGATATTCTTTTCAATTGGGGAACAAGTCATTTGGAACTAAGCAGGATAGAATCAACCTGTAATCACAAACTAGCTAAAGTCAAGTGAATATCAATAAAGAAAGAGAGGCAGAGTGCCTCTCCTTTTTAATTGAATCAAGAAAAGGTAATGCTTATTTACAGCAAATCCCCTTGATGATCTGTTTCTGTGTAGACGGAAATTAATACAATCGCTTGTTCATCACCGATATTTTTTACCAAATGGGGTGTGCAGGCGTTCCAGGAGAATGAATCCCCCTCCCCAAACTCAGCGTGATCTTCCCCTTGCTCGGCGTAGATTTTCCCTTTAATGACCACATGTACTTCTTCACCCTCATGAGCATGCGGAACTTCACCCGTTGAAGCTCCGGGAGGGAACTCAACAAGCATCATTCTTACATTTTTAGTAGAGCTCAGATGCTCTACCTTTAAATTCTCGACTCCGCTTGTCGTGATCTTTCTTTCCTCTTTTCGAACAATACCCATACGTTCTTCTTTTTTCAACAATAAATAAGCCAGAGGTACCTTCAATGCTTGTGCAATATTTTCTAACGTCGCGATAGATGGTGAGGTTTTATTCGTTTCAACCTGGCTTAAGAAGCCTTGGGATAAGCCTGTTTCTTCGCAAATTTGAGCGATAGTAATGTTTTTGCGTTTTCGGATTGCTCGTATGTTGGAGCCGATGTCCATTGTCTTCACTCGCTCTCAAAATATTTGTAATACAGAATATATATTTATATTAACAAATTTATTATTGACACACCATAGCCCTATGATATAAATTACTCATATGAAATATATTTTATTATTACTAATATTTTAGATTGGAGAGATAAAGAATGACGAAAATGACAGGGGTATCTACTATTATGCGCGTGGTGCTGGGAATTATATTTCTTGTCCACGGAGTAAGTAAGTTTCAAATGGGGTTAGGCAATGTGGACGCGTGGTTTAGCTCGATGGGCATTCCTGGATTTATGGCGTATGTTGCCGCAATTATTGAACTGGTCGGGGGTATTATGCTTATTGTCGGATTGTTTACCCGCTCTGTCTCGGCTCTGCTTGTCCTCATCATGATTGGCGCAATTGTTACAGTAAAGCTGTCTGCAGGACTGCTTGGAAACGATCAGTCGCCTGGGTACGAGTTGGAAATCGCTTTGATGCTCATCTCCTTGCATCTATTAGTAGCGGAACCTACAGCTCTTTCGGTTGATCATTTTATTCGTAACAAGCGCAGTGCCGCAATCCAAAAATAAGGAGATAATGAGATGACACCAGCTTACCAATATGACATTCAACTGCCACGTCATATGGATCCGGACAAAACATACCCAACCATCTTTACACTGCATGGGAAGGGATCTAATGAGGAAGATATGTCTGGTTTGGCTGCTCCATTGGCCGCCGATTTTATTATGATCCATATTCGAGGGAATCTTATGTTTGGTCCTGGGTACCAATTTTATGAGTTAAAGAGTTTAGGAAATCCGGTTCGGGAGATGTTTGATCAAGCGGTTCAGCAGCTGGAAAAATTCATCCATTATGCGTCGGATAAATACCCAGTCGATGTAAACAGGCGTTATGTGCTCGGCTTTAGCCAAGGCGCGATCTTATCAATGACACTTGCGCTTACGATGGGGGATCGACTGAAAGGAATTGTCGCGTTAAACGGATATGTGCCTGACTTTGTAAAGGGAGAGTACTCACTGCAATCGGTTAGAGACGTATCAGTATTTCTCTCTCACGGGGAGTTAGATCCGGTATTTCCTATTTCGATCGGGCACGAGACAGCAGCTTATTTTCAACCACGGACACCGCATCTGACTTTCAATACCTATCCAGCCGCTCATGGCGTCTCGGAGGAGAATCAACGTGATTTTGTTAGATGGTTGAAGCAGGATGTTAGTATTTAACTAAATAAGGAGTGAATCGCTTTATGATGCCATCTTATTTTATCGCGCATGGTGCGCCTTCTCTTGTTCTTGAGGAACATGCCTACACTGATTTATTGAAAAATTTTGCGGCCTATACAACGAAACCAAAAGCGATTGTACTATTTTCCGCTCATTGGGAAGAGCCTGTTCAAACCGTGAGTGCGGTAGATGAGTATAGCACCATATATGATTTTGGCGGATTTCAGGATGAGCTTTACCGGATAACCTATCCGGCCAAAGGCGATCGATCCCTAAGCAACCAGATTCAATCGTTGTTCTCCAAGCAAGGGATTGAGAGTGCATTGGATGAGAAAAGAGGGCTCGATCACGGCGCTTGGGCTGTTCTCAAGCTGATCTATCCCAATGCGGATATTCCGGTTGTAGCCCTCTCCGTCAATCGTTACCTGACCAATGAACAGCAGTATGAAATCGGTAAGGCTTTGTCGTCACTCAGGGAACAGGATGTTCTCGTTATTGGGAGTGGGGGGACCGTACACAATCTAATGGGATTGAATTGGCGGTCGGAAGGCACGGACGCTTGGGCTGAAGAATTCGATAACTGGCTGCAGAGCAAATTGGAGACGTGGGATACTACTTCTTTGTTTAACTATAGAGATCTAGCACCTTATGCCCGGGAAGCCGTGCCGTCCAGTGAACACTTTATCCCGTTGTTAATTGCGATGGGGGCTGGTGATGCAGGCCGAAAAGCTCGTCTACTTCACCGAAGCTATCAGTACGGCAATTTAAGCTTGAGCTGCTGGCAGTTTGATTAAAATGAAGGCGGAATGAATGTAGATTCAGGCTTGAAGGGCACCCTGCCCGAGGGTGTCCTTTTTGTATTGCTTTTGTGGAGATCCTTTATAATTAAAGAGAAATGTTGTATATTGGATGTTTAATGTAACCTTGGGTTCCTTAGATATATTTAATTATGAGGAGGAACAATAATGTTAAAGAAAACATCGGTTTATATAGGGACTTTGATACTTGGAATCGTTCTATACTTATTAAGCTTTATATTTATGGGAAGTGACCTCAAAGCCATATCGGATATACTTATTGGCGCGGGTGCTTCACTATTTGTAATAAGTACAGTCAACTTGTTTACAAAATATTTTGAGCAGCGTAATCCTGCGGTAACGAAGCAAAGCCGAACGGAATACAAAGATGAGCGGAGCTCATCCATGCGCTACAAGGCAAAAGCTAAAGCGGGGGATATGATCCAGTGGCTTGTATTGGGGATTGCTTGCTTATTGATTGTAATCGACGCGAGTTTATGGGTGATCATGGTAACTTTAGGTGTGTTTCTTTTGTACAGTATATTAAACCGAGTATTTTACGAATAGATACCAAAAAGAAATGTAAGTTGGTTGGGATAAGCCGCTCTTAGGAGTGGCTTTTTGCGTTCCATTTTAAAGCAGAGGTCGATGACATGATTAGGTGAACCGTATCATAAGCAGTGGCACAGCCAAATGTTATAATTTTTAACAGAGCCTCATTGCGAAGAGGGTGGTTATTTTTGAAAATAGATAGGTTGCTTGGAATCTTGATCTACCTTTTAAATCGTGAAACGGTTAGTGGACGGTCACTGGCGGAAAAATTTGAGGTATCCTCTCGTACAATTCAACGGGATATCGAAACACTGAGCATGGCTGGTATTCCAGTGACTTCAACACAGGGTACACATGGCGGGTATAGCATTATTAACAGCTTTAAAATGAACAGGCAGGTCTTTAGTACAGATGATTATGTTCTCATCATAACAGCCTTAAAAGGATTATGTTCAGCATATGAAAGTAGACAGATCGAAGCTACATTTGAAAAGCTGCTGTCACTTTCACCGAAGGATGAGCTTGTTCAACAAAGTATTCATCTTGATTTTAGTGTGCTGCGTGAGGGGTTTGATGTTAGAGATTATTTGACCAGTATAGAAACAGCAATTCGTAAAAGAGTTGTAATTGAATTTCAATACACAAACGCTGAACATTTTAAATCACGAAGATTTGTTGAACCCGTAGCGGTCACGTATAAGTGGTATTCATGGTACTTGTTCGGGTTTTGCTGTGAGAAGCAGGAATACCGTATGTTTCGTCTTTCAAGAATTCGAGATTTGAAATTAACATGTCAGGGCTTTTCCAATGTACATGATAATGCAGAAGAGCTTTTAGCCGAAAAGCAGGATACCCGGCCGTATATGAATATTAAACTGGCATGTCAGTCTGACATCAGGATTTCGATCGAAGAAAGCTTTCCTAATTCACGTATAACAGAAACCAGTAATAACGAGTTAATGGTTGAATTCAGTGTTCCGGAAAATGAGAGAGGATGGTTTGGAACCTTGCTCGGGTATGGCAATAAGGTAACCGTTTTGGAACCTGAGAAATTAAAACACACATTGATTACATATGCTAAGGACATTTTACAAAAATATTGTTGAATGACGACATAATGTTGTCTGATATCCTCCTTTATACTGAGCTTAATCTATGAAAATGGAATATGAAGGAGATGACGTAATTGGGTGAAATTATAAGATATGATGTAAATGAAGAAAATGCATACTCTGGTTATGTTGAAGCGGGTGATTTCATTTTTCTCAGCTTTTGCGTTGGTAATGTTGGTCAATCGATTGAGCAGCAGGTTGAAGGAGCCCTTGATCATATGAGTGACAGACTACAGAGGGCGAACCTGACATTGGACTCTATAGTTAAGGTGGATATTTTGCTTCGGGATGTCTGGGATATACCTGTAATGGAAGAGGTTTTTAAACGTAGATTTAAAGGTAACTTTCCGGCTAGAAAAACCATTTCTACCGAGTTTGCACATTGTGGCGGCCCAAATGGACTTAAGGTTCAAATTGATGGCGTGGCATACAACCCCAAGCCAAACTGATAATGGTGATACACCGTAAAGGAACCCCTCCTTTAAAAGGCGATCAGGCATGTACTACTAATGAAACGTAGAAAAGGTAGAAACATCTAAAAAGGCCCGTATTAGCTCTGTAACGAGCTAATACGGGCCTTCACTAATCAATATCGCTCTCTACGAATTCTTTAAGAGCAGCAAGCCTATCATCCCAATACTCATCAAAAAAGGCGAGCCATTGCTTTATTTCGGCCAGGGGTTCTGGCTGAAGCATATACCGTGTTTCCCGTCCTACCCTCTGACTACTGACAAGGCCTGCTTCATTCAGCACTTTCAGATGTTTATTGATAGCGGTACGGGTGATCGGAAAACATGCAGTCAATGCGGCAATCGGCATTTCTTCATCAGCAAGCAATTTCAACAACCTGCGGCGGGTCGGGTCTGCTATTGCTTGAAATACATCATGTTTTGACGCGGATGCTTCCAATAATCTTAAGCCTCTACGTATTTAACAAGGCTTTCGTTGACAATGCTTTCCCATCCGCCGTTCATAACTTCACGAATGACGGAGTGTGGTTGTCCAAACGCTGTGACTTTTTCAGCATCCCAACCTGAATGAATCAGAGTGAACTCTGTCTTTTCGTCTTCTAACGCCTTTAGTTCAAAGGTAAGGTGCCAATCTTTATCCCAGTCAAACCCGACGCGATTCGGAGGGTCAATTTCAGTCACTTTACAAGGTGAATCTCCGAATTGGCCCGCATGAAGTATGAATTCATATCCTATAATAGGTTCAAACGTATTTCCCATCCACCATGAGGCAATACCTTCTGACGTTGCAATAGCCTTCCATACTTTTTCAATGGGTGCGTTAAGTGTAATGGTTTTTCGTATTTCTGGTATTTCTCGATTGTCCATAGTTATGCCTCCTTGGTTTATGTGACACCAAAAGGTGTCATTATTAATTATAACACCTTTTGGTTCATGTAGGAACCCTTAATACGACGTGTGAATCACAAGCTGAATATTCGTAGTGTATCCCTCGTGATCAAGCTTATCCATTAACAAATTATGATGTGCGGCTCATATGCGGGGATATATTTAATTGTAAATGTAGGCAGGTCTATGGCAGAATAGTATGAAATACGAACAACAAAGAAATGGAGAACCTAAAACAATGTCTAATTTGCCAAATTGTCCAAAATGTAATTCAGAATACACTTATGAAGATGGAAATCTTTTTGTTTGCCCGGAATGTGCTCATGAATGGGGCCTGGAAGCCGAAAACAGTGAAGATACCAAAGTCGTCAAAGATGCTAATGGAAACGTCTTGAACGATGGTGATTCTGTAACAGTCATCAAAGACCTTAAAGTAAAAGGAAGTTCATCTGTCTTGAAGATCGGTACGAAGGTTAAAAATATACGTCTGGTTGATGGGGATCATGATATTGATTGTAAAATCGACGGGTTTGGGGCTATGAAACTAAAATCAGAGTTCGTAAAAAAGATATAAAGTCCTATTAACTCAAACATAGTACAGAGTGTTATATATATATGAAAATATCGGTCTGATGACCGATATTTTTTTATTTCCAGAATGTTATCTCCTTAGTAATAAAACGGTCCAACGTGGTATAAAAGCTACTCTGCCGCCATAATCTAACGACATAAGATTACAGAAGAATTCTGCTCATATCATGTTGTCATATGACAACACTAATGACAACACTCACTATATCGATTTTGAGCATTGAACTATATTAATAGCAACAATTTAATTTAAAAGGAGTGATGTGGAAAATGCACCCAATCCAGAATAGATGGAAAATGGTTCTTAACAAGACATCTGTGATCGGTTTGTTTCCGGTAATGGCTACCTCTAAAGCAGGTTCAGCTAAAGAGCTGAATATGATAGAAGTCAGTTCTTCAGATGACCACTTCCTTGCTCTTATGAGTGATGGAACGGTAATGGCTATGGGCTGCAACCAAGATAATCAACTAGGGAATACAACGATGGTTACAGAGCAGGCTGCCCACCTTGTGGTAACAAGTGAAGAGGGAAGATTCTTATCCAACATTAAGGCCATTGCCGCAGGGGGCTTTCATAATCTTGCTTTGGATGATCGAGGTCAGGTTTGGGCTTGGGGAGATCACAGATCAGGTCAGTTAGGCATTGGATGTATGAATGATACAGATCATATGAAGACAGCAACACGTGTTGCATTTCCTCAGGGTGTAAATATTGTAGGCATCTCGGCAGGAGCTGCTTTTAGCCTGGCATTAGATGATCAGGGTCATGTCTGGGCTTGGGGAGATAATGAAGAAGGGCAACTGGGCATCGGATACCACAACAATGGGGGATCACAGCATAATCCGATACAAGTAACGACAGCAGATGGAGTGTTAAACGATATCCAATCGATATCAGCTGGTCAGTATCACAGCCTTGCTCTGGATAAAGAAGGTCGGATCTGGGGCTGGGGAGCGAATTGGAATGGCGCTCTGGGATTTGATGAAACGATTCATTTGGAGAGCGTAGTAGAGGAGATTCTGTTGTCGTGGGGGAATGAAGTAAGCTTCAACTTGGGTGAAGTGGTACGCACGGATCATTTTTACACGTTGATGGATTATATGACTGAATACTATAAGGATGAAATGATCTGGAACTTTGCCAAGCCGATGACGAATGCGGGTGATGTATTCTCCGAAGTGTTTACAGGGAATATGCAGAGCCAAGTGGTAAAAGCGGACGGTTCTGTATGGGCTTGGGGTTACGTGGAAGATCAAATGAATGATGTGGGAAAATATTTAAATTATGAAATAATCGAGTTCAGAGCGGATATATCAACAGGTGTGGAAGCCTTCGATCAATCTTTGTTAGGGCATACTTTGATTAGCAATGGATCAAAATGGAGCTTAGCCCTATGTGAGAACAGCACCCCGTACTTACCCATCAAATTAAATGAAATTATCAAGTTCCACATGATTACAGGTGAAGGGTTTTTCATGATTTGCCGTGGCAGCTACGATTCAGAATGGTCACTCCAAAATAATTACATAAATTATGAAGCGATTTCGATATAACGGGCAGGAAACGCCCATCATGGATTTGAATGAACGGTTGGGCGCTCCACATAAATCTTAAATAACTGAATGTATAGAACAACACTAATTAATGCAAAAACGAGTATGATGCTAAAAATTCCCATAGGTGGAACCCAAGTAGACAGAAAAACGGTCATAGGCGCTAAAAATCTTCCGATCGTAAACTGTGAACTGTTTGCTCCCATGTACTGCCCTCTAGCATGCTCTGGGGCATAACGACTAATAAAGCTCTCTGTCACCGGGGAACGTACAATTTCGCCAAATGTAAAAATAATCGTAACGAAAAATAAGAACCAAATATTCGTGTTTAGTCCTAGTGCGAATGTGCCTACCCCGGACAACAGCGACGAAAGGATGAATACGTTACGCTCCCTCCAATTTCGAAACCATTTCGTAACAGGAAGGATAAATAGAACAAATAAGAGCCCATTTAACCCCAGCAACCACCCAAATATTTCTTTGCTTGTAAGCATAAATGAATCACCATTCCAAGTGAATAGGGCCTGAGACGGGACATAATTGATCACGTACACCGCCAAATAGAGATCCAATTGCATAATGGTCACGAGCGAAAAAATACCTGCCAAAATATACACTAAAAATACTTTATCGCGAAAAATGATGCCATATCCTTTCCATTGTTCCTTGAATACATGGGACATTGATTTCGAATGTTCCATTCTTTTGGCTGACTGTGGTAATGTTTCATGAACCATGAAATAAATGGCGATGAAATACAACAACAAGACGAAAGCACAGGTCCATAACAGTTCATGCCGGTACTGGAAGAAGAAAATGGCCCCCAGCGCAGGCCCGAGAACAGCACCGATGTTATTGGCAGTTGTAAACGTTGCGAAGACCTGCCTGCGATCTTGTGCAGGAACCAGGTCAGCGACCATAGCCGAGCTAGCGGGTTTATAGATTGTCCCTCCTAGTCCAATGCCGATAAATGCAGCATAATCAATCCAATGAGAAGGAGACATCGCAAACAGTACAAACATCACCGTCTGAAGCGAAGCTCCAAGCAGCATGACAGGACGCCGTCCTAATCGGTCCGCTAAAGCTCCCCCAAGCAGGTTACCAATGATGCTGAATATCGGGGGAACCATCATCAAGATTCCGGCAATGTGGTTACCTAATGCAGCACCAAAATATACCGCTATAAAGGGAAAGTACATCCAAAACAGCATATTGAACAGTGCTTCACCGATTAACCGAACTTTTAAATTGTTATCCCATAAACGAATTTGCATAAGAACCCCTCTTTTAATCATTTCTCCGGCCGGGTATTCCAAACTATAGAATATTTTCCTGGTAAAATATAGACTTATAATGATCGTTGATTTATACTAATAATATGAAAGTCGAAAATACCCCGATTTAATTTAAGTGCTCCAAAAAACGAACATTTGTTCTAAATTAAAAAGACGCTCCCATCGAGAGCGTCTTTTTTGGTGCAGATTTTTACTCCACATGATTTCCTTGATAAACCGTTCGGTAAACGGCAGGTGTTAAAGCTTCGAATTTCTTAAAGGTTTTAATAAAATATCCGGCATCACAAAATCCCAATTCATCACCGATCTGATTAATGGATAGATCTGTTGTTTCCAGAAGCTGTTTGGCCCATTCAATTTTTAGACGTGAAATGAAGACGGAGAAGTTTTCACCGGTTTCTTTTACAAAGATTCGGCTGAAATAGCTTGGACTAATGTGACACAGCTTGGCCATCTCACCTAATGTTATATTTTTATTTTTATGATGATAAATATAGTCAAATGCCGGCTGCAGCAGCTTATTGGAAGAACGGAATTCATTCGAGGTCGTCTTTTTTATTTTATTCTCAATTAATGTACTGGAAAGCTCGTGTTGAATCGCTTGTATGTTCCGGTACGTACGATCCGAAGGACTGATGGAATCTTGAGACGGGTTATCGATGTCCAGGGTTAAAGCCTTCTTGTACATATCGATGGTTGAGCTCTTGGTTATCGCTTCTTCCACAATATAGTTGCACAGATGAAATAACATATCGGCGATGGTCGTCACTTCTTCGTATGACAAGGTAGGCAGAGAAAGATAGTCCTGTTTCAACGTTTTGAACTTTTTATTCGTTTCGGAATTGGACGGACGAGTTACGATTTGTTCAAGCGGCTGAGGGTGATCGGTATCACGCAGCTTGATTTGCCCTGCCATGATCGCGCCAATGTATTGATTATCGACAATGATCGGAATGGCAATATCGATAATATTGAAATGGCACATATAAATATACGGTTTATTTAGCCGTACAGCTTCCAAGCCTCCTCTGGCATCACATTTCTGACAGTATGGAGACAGTGAGGGATCTTTTCTGACGGACTGGCAAAAGGATTGACAGTAGCTATGTTTCGTAACAGGAACCCCTTTGTAGTCGACGGTAATAATGGCCATTTTGGTGACCAGCGCAAGGGAGTCCTGTAACGTATGCCACTTCTCCAAATCAATAAGTTTATCTAACTGAAATAATGAATTTTTCATCATGGCTCACTCCCTATAGATTGCTGCGCTTGTGCAATAGTACTGAATAAATCTATTCAATTATACTATGATAACCTGCCAAGAGGACAAGATTATACGATTTGTCAGCTATATGACAAAAAAACACAATCTGAAAGCGCTTAAATACAGGGGTATAGTTCAATGATTAAAATTTGTGGAAAGACTATAATGGAAGCAATGATAGCAAGGGAGGAATTTATGATGAGAAAAGCGTTTATTAGCCCAACGAAGTATGTGCAGGGAGAAGATGAGCTGTTAAATTTGGGGTATTTCGTAAAGACATTCGGGGATTCTGCTTTGCTTATTGCTCATCCAGATGATGTAAATCGGGTCAAGGATAAACTAAAATCTACTATAGATAAATTTAATATCACATTGGTTGAAAGCAACTTCCAAGGAGAGTGCTCCCGCGAAGAAGTGAAGAGACTGCAAGAGCTGGCGAAAGAAAAGGCCTGTTCCTGTACGATTGGATTAGGCGGAGGAAAAGCGATTGATACAGCGAAATGTGTAGCCGAAGGCGAAGCCTTAATCATCGTTCCAACGATCGCAGCAACCGATGCACCAACGAGTCATTCCGCAGTTCTGTATACACCGGAAGGCGAATTTGATGACTATGCATATTTTAAACAAAGTCCTAGCGTGGTAATGATTGATACAACCGTTATTGCCAACGCTCCTACAAGATTTTTGGTGGCAGGTATGGGAGATGCACTCTCTACCTATTTTGAAGCCAGAGCTACTGCAAGATCGTACTCGAACGTTAATGCCGGATTACCGTGTGGTGTTCGAGAAGGAGTATGTGGTGAGGCGAAAGGAACTAATACCGCGCTGGCACTGGCCAAGTTTTGCTATGAAACCTTATTGAAGGATGGTTTACAGGCTAAAGTAGCTTGTGATAGCAATATGGTTACGCCTGCGCTTGAGAATATTATCGAGGCAAACATCCTTTTATCAGGACTCGGTTTTGAAAGTGGAGGCTTAGCTGCGGCTCACGCCATTCACAATGGATTGACTTCACTTGAAGGAACCCATCATTATTACCATGGTGAAAAAGTAGCCTTTACAACCATTGCTCAGCTGGTCCTCGAAAATGCAGATAAAGAAGAGTTGGATGAAGTATTGGCTTTCAGTTCAGCGGTGGGTCTTCCAATATGCCTTCCTGATCTTGGAGTCGATAGCGTAACGTATGAAGAATTGCTGACTGTAGCGAAAAAAGCTTGTATTCCGGAAGAATCCATTCATTCGATGCCATTCCCAATCACGGAGGAAGCGGTGGCAGCAGCCATTATGGTAGCCGACCAGCTTGGCCGGAAATACAAAGCAAGCAAGGAGGCATAAAATGAAAAAAATTATAAATAAACCCGAAACATTAGTAAGAGAGATGTGTAACGGCTTAGTTCTGGCACACCCAAACCTGGAGTTTAATAGCAAGTATAAGATCATTAAGAAAAAAGAACTCAACCAGGAAAAAGTAACGCTGATCAGCGGTGGTGGCAGCGGTCATGAACCGGCGCATGCCGGATTTGTCGGCAAAGGTATGTTGGATGTGGCTGTCGCTGGCGATGTATTTGCTTCTCCTTCCCAAATTCAAGTGTATCAGGCGATTCGGTCCTCAGCATCCAATAAAGGAACGCTATTAATTATCAAGAACTACAGCGGCGATATTATGAATTTCAAAAATGCGGCTCACCTTGCAGGTGAAGACGGCATTGTAGTCGATTTTGTGAAAGTGGATGATGATATTGCGGTGGAGGACAGTCTCTATACCGTTGGAAGAAGGGGCGTAGCGGGAACGGTCCTGGTCCACAAAATAGCAGGCGCAGCGGCTGAGGCGGGCATGGCTTTGGATCAAGTGAAGGAAGCCGCCCAAAAAGCGATAGACCATACGAAAAGTATTGGCTTTGCGTTTACTTCTTGCACAGTTCCTGCCAAGGGAACCCCAACGTTTACTCTTGAGGACAATGAAATGGAATACGGTGTCGGCATTCATGGCGAACCCGGAATCCGCAGAGAAAAGATCGTTCCGGCTGATGAGTTGGCGGGCCGAATGGTGACCGCATTGTTGGAAAGCTTGAAGATAGACGATGATTCAGAGCAAGAAGTTGCTGTATTGATCAATGGTTTTGGAGCATCGCCGATGCAAGAATTGTATCTGTTAAACAACTCGGTCATCCGTGAATTGTCATCCCGTAATAAAAAGATCTATAAAGTTTTTGTGGGCAATTTCATGACGAGTATCGATATGGCCGGCGCGTCTGTTTCGATTATGAAACTGGATGATCAGTTGAAGCAATTGTTGGCTGAACCATGTGATACACCAGCGCTGGTTGTTCATGAGCCTTTCGAACAGGTCAACTTCACTGAGGTTGTATTGAAACAAGAGGAGAATAAGTCTGTATCCTTTACTTGTGAGACGAATGAAGATTATGCCACCATAGAAAGTAATCAATTTTCTTTAAACAATCTCATTTATCTCATCGACAAGATGAGTGAAGTCATCATTGAGAATGAGGTGCCATTCTGTGAACTGGACGCACATGCGGGTGACGGTGATTTTGGCATGAGTGTGGCAAAAGGATTTAAGCAATTAAAAACCGAGTGGAAAGACATTATAAGTAACCATACAACGGATATCGGGGATTTTCTGGATGCTTGCTCCTTGGTCATTATGGAGCATTGCGGAGGAGCTTCCGGCCCGATCTGGGGATCGGCATTCCGGGCAGCCAGTAAACATGCCGGGGATAAACAGGAGCTATCGGTTAAGGAGTTTGCCGGCATGATGTCCGCCGTGGTGAAAGGGATTCAAGATACAGGCGAGAGATCGTTTGGCCGGGGTGCGGTTGTTGGTGACAAAACATTGATTGATGCACTTGCACCTTATGCTGAATCTTGGGAACAGAGTGCCCTTCAAGGCGATGATATTAAAACTGCGTCGGCGAAGGCGGCAAACGCGGCTGTACAAGGGGCGAAGCAGACAGAAAGTATTGTTGCCCGTATGGGACGAGCCGGTACTGTGGGTGAGCGAAGCATTGGTTATCCCGATGCTGGAGCTTACGCCTTAGGGGTTATTTTCACTCAGTTAGATCAAGCTTTACGGTAACTGAATGAAATCTGCCATTGAATTAGAAAGCAGCACAGACGGAGTTCTGTGCTGCTTTTTTTGAATATAAGAAAGTACTTGCTAGAAACATGTAAAGGACTCGATACTTCTTAAATCAAATCCGGAGTAAACCCATCTTCTCCCGGTCCATCTGAAGCCGGCAACGGAAGTGCGGCCGACAAAAGTGGGGAAAAACCAAAAGCCCATTCCGAATCTCGGCCAAATAAAGGTGTTTCGGAACAAACAGCCTGAAATCGCACCAGGGTCGACGGCAAATGTTGTAGCGACAGGCTTTTGGGGGGTAGCTTGAGGGGGCGGGGATGTCGGTGCCTGCTGCGGTCCCTGGGGTCCTTGCGGTGGCATGAATGCCATGAATGATCACTCCTTCTGTAGGATGTAATGAAATCCGAACTGAGCTTTTGAAAAGCCCAGCGTGTATGTGGTCGACCGCCATCATGTGGCGCCTCACTGCGCTCTTGTCATGTTGTACGAGTGAGAGCGTGTTGCCCTAATTCTAGAGCAACAGCAGAGTGATCACGAGCAGTTCGTACAGGACAAGGGGTAAAATAACATCATTGTAGTAATTAGGACCGAAGCCACGCGGACTGCCTTTACCTGGCAATTTTAAGTATAAAATGCCATTATCACAGTGTGCGATGAACCCTTCGAAAACGTCTCCATCGAGCGTTTCCACGCGAACGAGTTGATTGACATGCTGTCTGCATATATGGTGTATGTGATCACGAGTGGATTTTAAGGAGTGAATATTGTTCGATCCAACTTGATGCAAGATATGCTCCTGATGCCCGGAGCCGGGGTGCTGAATGCTCATCGTTTAGACCTCCATCTCTGGGTGTTTATCCATATCTGCAATATATGCGGATGACCATAGGGGGGTGCATCTTCCTTAGACCATAAGAGCAAAAATGAGGACGAATTGAATAGGAATTCCTTGATACAATAAGGTCAGTAACGTGAAAGGAGGCGGAGAATAATCGTGGTTCATATCCATCTTTCTTTTGAAGAAATGTGGGAGAAAATCATTGCGTGCGACCGCATGTATGACGGGTTATTTTTTACAGCAGTGAAAACAACTAAAATTTACTGCCGTCCTTCCTGTAAATCAAAAAAGCCGAAAAAGATAAATGTAGAGTTCTTTCATGACATTGGGGAAGTTGAAAAGGCCGGCTATCGTGCTTGCAAAAGATGTCAGCCAGAGGTTGACCACTCTCCTCATGTTGGACTTGTCCGAGATGTCATAGCCTTTTTAGTAAACCATTATAAACAAAGGCTGGAATTAAAAGATATTTCAAACCACGTCGGTGTAAGTCCCTATTACCTTGAACGACTGTTTAAACAGGAGACATCAGAAACTCCCCGCACCTACCTGGATAAAATAAGAGTTGATAAGGCGGCCTATTTATTAACCAATACATCTGGAACAAATCTTGAGATTTGTTATGAGGTCGGATTCCAGAGTCCTTCCAATTTTTATAAGGTGTTTCGCCGATTGCAAAATTGCTCTCCCAGTGAATATCGAAGCTTGAATAGTAAGGGGGAGCAGCAATGAAAGGGATTCAATCAGAATCTTATATAGAGATTTGTCCACCAACCGAATTCGATTTTTCGGAGTGTTTAGTGTTCTTAGGAAGGTCTGAGCATGAAGTACTTCATCAGATCAAGGATGGTTGTTTATATAAACTGGTGAAAATAAATGACGAAATAATTTTATTGATAATTCGGAGCAGCTCAGGATCAATTCAGATACAATTTCCGATGGGGCCCCCAGCTAATAGTACCTGTGCAGAAGTGGTATCTTTTATACGGGAATGGTTTGATTTGGATCAAAATTTAGGTGATTTTTACAACGCGGTTAGTCAAGATATGGTGCTGGGACAGCTTATCCATAAATATTACGGATTACGGATGATGTGTATTCCAGACTTATTTGAAGCTTTGACATGGGCCATTATGGGACAGCAGATCAATCTAACATTTGCATACACATTAAAGAAACGTTTGACGGAGCACTTTGGGCAATGTCTTGATTTCGAAGGGGAAACCTATTGGCTGTACCCGACATGTGAAAAAATAGCAGCCCTAGATGTTGAGGATCTGAGGAAGCTTCAATTTACGGTTAGAAAGGCTGAATATATTATAGGAATTGCTAAAGCCATGGCTAATGGTGAAATTACGAAGCAATCGCTCCTTCAGAAACGAGATTATGAAAAAATAAAACAATCATTGATGGACATAAGAGGAATAGGGGCATGGACGGCCGATTATGTGATGATGAAATGCTTGCATCTTCCCGCTGCCTTTCCAATGGCGGATGTGGGACTTCAAAATGCGTTAAAGATCCAAATTGGACTTGATCGTAAGCCGACAATCGAGGAAATCAAAGAAATGGCAGCTCATTGGGAAGGTTGGCAGGCATATGCCACCTTTTATTTATGGAGGTCTTTATATGAGTGAATTGTATCAATTGGATTACGAATCACCAATTGGAGTTATCGAAATCATTGGAACAGATGAGGCCATTTACTCTATTATGTTCTCTGAACGAGATACCATAGTCCATATGAAGCAACAGCAAACTCCCAAGGTGTTGGTCGATTGCTGTTGTCAGCTTGATGAGTATTTCAGAGGTGAGCGCAGTGAATTTACGTTTCCCTATCGATTTGTAGGAACCGATTTTCAAAAAAAGGTATGGAATGCTTTGACCGGAATATCCTACGCCAACACGGGGTCCTATAAAGATATTGCTGTCTCCATTGGTCATGAAAAAGCCATTAGGGCAGTCGGAAGTGCAAATGGTAAGAACAAATTAAGTATTGTCATTCCTTGCCATCGGATTATCGGTTCGAATGGACAATTGACAGGTTACGCAGGTGGCTTGTGGAGAAAAGAATGGCTTCTTCAGCATGAACGTACGACGAGCGTATGAGGAAGCTAATAAAGCGCGATTAATTTTGTGCCGAGGATGGATACAGTCAGTCTTACAGACTTGAAGGCAGAACCGTCCCATGACAAAAGATTCTCGACATAGCCCAATGTATCAGCATTCGTTGGTCCAATGATACGCTGGAGAGCAAGTAAATCATAACTCGACCCCTTAATATCAGTAACGATAGGGTATAATGCCCCCAAAGCAAGCACTTCGCCGCTTACAGGCTGCTTAAGCTTCCCTTGATCCGTGTAAAGCGGTGACAAATAATCATAGCCTCGGTTGCTAATATCGATTGTAAACAGGATGTCCAGTTGAGGACTTCCGACACTCACCTTATAAAAGTCTTCATAATTAACCTTAAACTGATAAAGTTCATTATACTTTTGTACGTTAAACAGTTCGTGCAGATGGTTATTGCGGAATGAGTAGATATAAAAGAAGCCGTATCCTCCACTGCCTCCTGATTCCATGCCTAAAAATATGTCCGCGACCCGATCCTTGTTAAAATCACCAAGAAACAGCCCAGCATTATATCCGGCATTGTCTGGAGGATGAACGGCTGTTGTTTGTTTAGTAGCTCCATCCTCGATAATGATCGTAATATGGTCAGCAAACATGCTGGTGGGGTCTTCTTTATTACCAACTAAATACACGGTATCCAGCACACCGTCCCCATTAACATCGCCGCGTTTCATGTCTAACAAGACTGAAGGGCGAGCTTGTCGATAGGATGGATATCCCCAGTAAGGGCTGTGATTTAAATATCCCATAGGACATCTCCTTGCTCATTGTAATATCGTTCTGTTTATCAGAGCCATGTGTTACATGAAAGGCCTCCGTTATGAAAAAGGTATCCACATGCTCCATCGTATGCGAATGCCTATATGGAGGTGCTGCGTCTTACAACAACAAAGGGAGCATCCCAGGTGGACACTCCCTTTTTTAGCTTATTTCATATCACAGTTGTTGAAGTGTACGGATAAGCGAGGATAATTTACGGAGATTTCATTCGTGATTTCCGATACAACACTTGGGTTAAAAGTCGATGTGAAAATGTCACGATCAGGCAAGAAGGTGACACGGGTACCTGTTTCATTCGTTACACCTACCGTCAACAAGGCTGTCTGTGGGATTCCGTGTTTGTACTCCTGACGGAATACCTTGCCCTCTCGCCGAATTTCAACGGTAAGCTTTTCTGAGAGTGCGTTGACAATCGGAATGCTAATCCCCTTTTCACTATTGGGGGCGTTGATGGACCCACTATGATATTGACTTATTTCAGTTAAAACCGCCTGTACCCGAGGCTTCTCTGTATTTGGCAGAGCTTGAACTGGAATACCTCTACCATTGTCAGCCACCGTAACACTGCCATCATGATGTAGAAAAATGTTTACCTGTGAGCAAAATCCGGCTTGATGCTCAAGAATTGCATTCTCTAATACTGACCGAAGGAGAAGGTGAGGATTATACTCATCCGTCGATTGTCCCAAATATGCTCCGGCATTGTTCCTGGCTTCTGTTAATTCTATATAGTCACTCGTATCAAGTAAGTCTGAAACGGCAGCCAGTAACAGGAGGAGTGGGAGTGCCCGATGACCCGGGAGAGTGTATCTTCCGCCGCGTTCCTCTTGAACAAGAAGGTCAGCACCTTGCAAGGCTTTTATGTGATGGTAGAGTTGTCCGGTTGTGCCCATATTCAAGCGGTCTACGAGTTCAGTACCTGTAAGTGGTTCTTTTAAAACAGATCTCAGAATGTCCAACCGTTGTTTGTGGCCCAGAGCGGACAAAATTTTGGCTACTTTATCTCCGTCGAGATCAAGTAATTGACCCACATGCCTCTCTTGTGGTTCCCATCTGTAACGCCTTTTATCTCCGCGATATTGACCTGAGTAAAATACTTTGCCCGTATCTTCATCTATCTGGTTGTTTTCCACTGATATTGTGTCTGATTCATCTGCTTTGACCCGCGAAGCTTGATTCAAATGGTTGTGTGCGATTTGTCCGACAAGCTCTTCAATTTTATTCATCTGAATTTTTAAAGTATCTAATTCTTGACCAAAATCCCGAGACATGAAAATCACCTCATCCATATTATTTAAAAACGTAATTACGTAATTAGATAAATTATATCATGTTGGAAGGTGTTTGTAAATATAATCCAAAAAAGTTCAGAGGAGCCACAGTATTTTATTGATTGATGTACTCAAGACGAAAAAACTGCCAGCCCATAAGCCAGCAGTTCGTCGATTTATGTATAGTAATAATTTTATTTTGCTTTCTCACTAGTCTGCTCCAGCTCAAATATCAATTCATTGGCCATCCGCTTGTTCAAGCGATAGGTTTTCTTTTCGCCTAGTTTGGCAGAAAGCTCTTTAATCTTTGCAATTTGAGTGTCTGTTGGGGGCTGAAGCTCAATTAATCGTTCATAGTTTTGATAAGCTGCTTTTTGTGCGGTTTCCGGGGTAAGGAGATCAATGATTTCGTATAAAGCATGGGCAGCATGAGATGCGTTTAAGCCATATCCCGAATCTGTCGATAACATAAACCGATCCGGATACTGCTCCATGAGCGGTACATAATCCTCCAGCTTATGCTTACTGTCAGGACTATACGCGGTAAAGCCTGCGAAAAAATCGATGTACAGATTTGGGTACTTTTCCAATAGCGGTTTTATATTTTCGGGCATATTATATGCATTGGCATGTCCGAAAATAAAAGTCGTATCCGGGTGCTGTTCTAACGCTTGCTTCAGATGCTCAATGGGCGGGCCATTTGGTGGATCGATATGCAGCAGAACAGGAACGCGGTAGGTCGCCGCCAATTCATAGATTTTGGGAAGATAGCCGTCATTCGGATGCTCGGATTTCCACTCTAATTTGGAGACAATCGGCGAGTAGGTGGAGGCGGCAGCGATTTCGCCAATGTTTAGATAACCCTGCTCCAGATTTTCCTTCACCACGGATAGGCCCTCTTCGTCATAGACCGGGAATCCTGCAAAAGACGGGTAAACATGGGACGGGTTTTTTCGATAGTGATCCCAAGCCAGTTGATCCGTCACTTTAGCACTCGGTTCGGAAATGCTTCCGAATAATACGATTCGATCAATTCCATAGTCGGTCCATGTCTTCACCGCATTAGGATTACTAGCGTCATGGTTGTGAATATCAATGAGTGTGATGTCCCGGTATAACTCTTGTACATCCGAACTCGTATCCTTAGATGTACGAATTTTCTGGATCAAATCCAGTTCCTGACTTGGCTTATAGTCTGTAAGAGGTTCAACAATTACGTTACTGCCTGACCCTGATGAACATGCGGCTAGAACTGAAACACCGAGGCTGAGTATACAAAGTGTGTTTCGCAGCTTCTTTCGAGGCATTTTTCTTTCCTCCATTATCACAATTATTTTTTTGTTTTCCCGCTGCCTCATGCCTATGCCTTGTTTTATCTGGGGAAACTTTACATTTTATAAATAGAGTATGTGGTAAAGCCGCTGTAAACTCAACTGTTAGTTTGACAAGCCCGGGTATAACATATAATTGATGGCTATTTAGACCGTGAGAGGGCCATGTCGACCTAATTCATCCGGAAACACAAGAAGATTATGCGTATAAGCATCAAAGCCAGTGGTTTCGCGTTTGTAAGTGTGATAGTATTTACATCTATATAAGATGAGGAAGTGAGCTTTAGTGATAAACATAACCATTCCAACACCGGATGTTACCATTACCAAACAAGATGCTCCAGAGCTAAGTCATATTTACGGATTTACGGATTTTCACCTGATCTCCAGAGAAAAGGGTGGGATCTTTATGTTTTACAACGATAATGACGAGCTGTTGTTCGTTGGAAAAGCTAGAAAGCTGAGACCTAGAATCAAGAAACATTTCGAGGATTCTGTGTCCGTGATCAAGAACCATAGAAACGAAGTTACGAAAATTGAAGTGTGTATTATCGAAGATGCAGTTCACAGAGAAATCTATGAAACGTACATTATTAATGAGCTCAAGGCCAAATACAACGTAGATAAAGTGTTTTTCAAATAATTAGTAGACAATAAAAAAGCAATAGACGCAGCCTCTCAGGACTACGTTATTGCTTTTTTTGTGTTTAACGGGCTTGCAACGCACTATGTTTACGTTCAACGATGTAGCAGGCCGTACCCAGGATTAGACCGAGCCCTACAAGCAGCGCACCAACCCAAAGAAGGGATGTTATGGACAGATGTGTAATGACCCATCCTCCAATGAAAGCTCCAGCGGCATTACCCAGATTACCGGCAGAATGACTGGAAGTAGAAGCAAGCGCTGGAGCGGCCTGGGCCAGACTCATAATCCGTACTTGCAGTCCCGGCATCACTGCGAAGGAAGCAGTACCCCATAGAAATATAGTCAGTACGGCAGCTAGCGGACTATACACGGTAAAGGTAAAGAGGGTAAGGATGACACATATTGAAAAATATAGCCCCAGTATAGAAGGCATCAGCTTCCAGTCTGCAAGCTTGCCGCCAACGATATTACCAATCGTGACGCCACAGCCGAACAGGACCAGAATCCAGGTTACACTATATTCGGCGAAACCGGTCACTTTTACGAGCAGGGGAGTAATATACGTAAATACGGTGAATAAGCCGGCGTTGCCTAGAGCGCCGATTAGCAGGTATAGGAGCAGCTTGGGCTGAATCAGAGCGGAAACCTGCTGTACAAGACTAGCCGGTTTGTCTTGTTTCATATGCGGAATGAAGGCAATAATGCCGATCAGTGCCACAACACCCATGATTGCAATTGCGCCAAAAGAAGCCCGCCATCCCATGTTTTGTCCGATGAATGTACCCAGAGGAACCCCAATGATATTAGCAATGGTTAAGCCCGCCATCATAATGGACACAGCCCCGGCACGCTTATTCGGTGGCACCAGATTAGAGGCGATAACGGCGCCAACCCCGAAGAACGTCCCGTGGGTTAATGCAGTTATCATGCGGGCTATCATTAGTACAGCATAATTCGGAGCGAACACAGAAATGCCATTGCCTAGAATGAATAGAACCATGAGTAGATACAGCAGCTTTTTTTGCGGGATTCGTTGTGTAAGGATTGTCAGAATGGGAGCACCCACGGCTACCCCTAGAGCGTACATCGTAATGAGTTGTCCTGCGGTTGAAATGCTAACATGCAGATCATCAGCTACATTGGGTAGAATCCCCATAATAACAAATTCAGTCATGCCGATCGCAAAAGCGCCTGCCGTAAGAGATAGTATAGAGACAGGGAATGGTTCTTTACGTACCTGTTTTCTGTTCATACTTTGAGTTAGATTCATGGTGAAGATGTCAACCTTTCTTCTGTCTATAATGAAGTCACTTGGATTACATTTATGAATTTCCACCGAGTACATACTTCCATAGAAGCCAGCAAATAAGCACTGAAAACCAGGAGATAAAACCAAACACCATAACAATCTTGTTCTCGCTCCAGCCATACTTGAGATTGAAGTGATAATGAATAGGGGCCATCCGGAACAGCCGCAACTTCGTACGTTTGTAATACCAGACCTGCAAGATAACAGATAGCTGTTCTGCTAGATAAACAGAGAACAGGATCGGGATCAAAATCTCAACCTTCTCGATCACTGCCAAAATGGAGAGTGAGCCTCCAATCGCGAGTGATCCGGTATCGCCCATAAATGCTCGAGCCGGATAAATATTGTACAGAAACAGACCGAGCAGACAGCCAATCATAACGAGCGAGAATA
This sequence comes from Paenibacillus uliginis N3/975, assembly GCF_900177425.1. Classification (NCBI taxonomy): domain Bacteria; kingdom Bacillati; phylum Bacillota; class Bacilli; order Caryophanales; family Paenibacillaceae; genus Paenibacillus; species Paenibacillus uliginis. Next base: position 71,099 of record NZ_LT840184.1, read on the forward strand.
CTTGTACTTCGGGTCTCTCTGAAATCAGAAAGAAGAAAAAATAGGTCGGGATCGACACATTAATTAACAGTCCATCCAGCCCGTCCGTAAAATTGATGGCATTGGCGGAGCCGACCACGAACAGCAGCATGACCGGCAGATATATATAAATGGGCAATTGCAGCTGGAATTCCTGGAACAACGAGATGTTACTTGTCAGACCAAACGAACGGAACAGCACAAATAGCAGCGCCCCAGTAAATGCAAATTGAAAAGTGAGTTTCATGCGACCAGAAATACCTGAGGGATCCTGAAACACGGCCTTTTTGTAATCGTCCATAAAGCCGATGGAGCTAAACAGTATAAACGTAATGCATAAAAACATCATTAGAGGGGTGGGATGAAACTGAAGTGACATCGCTACACCTGTCAGCAAAATAAGGCCTGCCATGAGCGGTGTTCCACGCTTGGCTTGATGGTCTGGTGGCAGTTCCGTGCGAATTGGCTGCGTAAGCTTCAGCGTGTGTAATCCTTTAATGAGCAGCGGCGTCAACACCGCGACTAGTAAGAATGATAAACCAGACACGCCTAAAATCCCGAACATATAATAAACACCGCTTCCTGACGGATTGTCCTTTTTTATTATGTAATTCGATTATATGGACAATTATTCCTTTTGTGAACAATAAAATAAGCCACTCCTTAAAGGAGTGGCCTTCTTTCACGTTATCTTGATGCAAGTTTATTCAAAATTAATAACTCCCGTCGTATGCAGCAGCACGAGGAACACGAGAATCGGTGCTACATATCGCAGCATGAAGAGCCATACACGGAACCAGCCGGATTTCAGGCCTGCGCCTTCGGCGGCCCCTTTCCAGTAATATCCCGCAAAGATCGTAGTTATAAGTCCGCCGATCGGAAGCAGGATGTTGGAGGTGATGAAATCCATCCAGTCAAAGAACGACTTTCCTCCGATATCGTCAAGTAATGGTACCGTACCGAATGACAAGACGGATGGAAGACCGACCAACAGAATGGACACGGTTATAACGATTACGGACTTTGTACGGCCCCAGCCCCAACGTTCCATAGCGTAGGACACCGGTACTTCAAGTAGTGAGACGGTAGAGGTCAATGCTGCGAACGAAAGCAGGACAAAGAACAGACCGCCGAAGAATGTACCAAATGGCATGGCCGAAAAGGCTGCTGGCAGGGCGATAAAGACAAGTGATGGTCCTGCGTCCGGCTCAATACCAAAAGAAGCGGTGGTTGGGAAAATAATGAGACCTGCAATGAATGCATAGATAAGGTCACCGGCTCCAATGGCAAGTGTTGCCGTGCCGAGCGATTGACGCTTGTCTACATAAGCGCCATAGGTAAGCAGAATACCCATGCCCAGGGATAGTGAGAAGAAGGCATGTCCCAGAGCGACCAATGCAGCTTCTGTAGACAGCTTGGAGAAGTCCGGGTTCAGGAAGAAGGATACCCCGGCTCCTGCCCCTGGCAGTGTAACCGCTCGGATCATGAGCACGATCAACAGCATAATAAGGCCCGGAATCAGTATTTTGTTAAACTTCTCAATACCTCCGGATATACCGCGTGCCACGACAAACCCTGTAAGCGCAATGGCTACCACCTGCCATACCATCGGCATATAACCGCCAGTAAAGGCAGTAAATTGCCCTCCGAAATTAGAATCCACAAATAACTGCCCGCTGAACGATAAAAACGCATAATGAAGCGTCCAGCCTGCGATAATGACGTAAAAGGACAAGATGATGAATGGCGCAATAACCTGCAGCAGCCCTAAAGGACCGAATGCCTTGGGCCCGCCTGCCTTGACATAAGAAGTTGCGGCACTTCCACGCCCGGCACGTCCAATTGCAAGTTCAGCCAGAAGCACAGGCAGACCGATAATGATCAGGCAGGTGATGAAGAGAAGGAAAAAAGCCGCTCCACCATGCTCCCCGGTAATGTACGGAAATTTCCACATGTTCCCCAGGCCTACAGAACTTCCGATTGCAGCCAGAATAAAACCCATTGAAGAAAAACGATCATTCTTACCGGGAGCTGTCGGATTCCCTTGTTGTAAACTCATAAATTAACCCCCAGTCGATTGTATTACAGTATTAAAGTTTCTTTATTATATTTCATATCGTGTCAGAAAGTAATGAGTAAAATCTCTAAACCTTAGATAATATACCTATAACTTCTATAGGTTTTCCTTATCAACAGTTACCCCGTGATGGTTACGGTATAATCGCCACTCGCAATCAGATCGGACAGTATTTAGAAAAAGAGCGCTGATTCACTTTGTGAATCCAGCGCACCACATATCACTCAGATTAGCCAAACCGCTGCGTTTTATACCACTTGTTTTGTCGGCCTGTAATCTTATCCATAATTATGGATATAAAAGCTTTTATAGAAACAACCAAGAATAGCTGCGCATAGGTGAAGTAGGATATACAGGATAAAATAAAGTTACGTGTATTGCTTTGTCCGATGTCCGCGGCCAAAGCCAGATTGATCTGCAGCACATAAATGTAATACATGAGCGCCCAGGCAATGACCAGGTATACATACACATCGCTTTGGAACTGAAATGGAGATACGACATTCGGGTTAAACAGAGCAATAATCTGGTAAACAATGTTCGATACAAACAGGATATCCGAGACAATGATAGCAATCATGAACCAGAAATAACTGGCAGCGTAATATAAAACCTGCATCTTGATACGCCAGCTTGACCGGTTGAACAAGTGATGGATATTGTCCGTCACAACCCGGTAGTTACCCTTGGCCCAACGTTCCCGCTGCTTCATATATACACTCAGCTGTTCCGGTTCCTGCTGATAGGCTTCGGCTTGCCGGGTGGGTATCCGCTTTTCGTTGTTAGCAGAACCGCATCTATATAACTCTACCTGTTTATTTCTAAAATAGGAATGGGGGAAAATTTCTATTCATGGGATACAAACTTCAATAACTTTATATAAAGAAGCTGTACCCTATACTGTCAGTCGAGACAGAAGGCACAGCTTTACTAGAGTTGATTCAGACTCGTAAGGAAGTTGTACTCAACGAGATTAGTATTCATATTCTAAATATTTCCTTATGGTTTCAACTCGCCTAGTTTCAGTGCCGGAGCGATCAAATCAATGCGATTTGTCCACAGGCCGCCGCTATAATCAGTGGGCAGTCTTTCCAGGTCCTGCTCTGAATCAAACCCTTCCGACCATCCGCCGTTACCGGCCACCACAATTACCCGCGTATTTACACTATCCATACGGTTCAAAAATTTATCCGGCCATCCCCATAAGTAACGGGCATATTTTTCAGGAATATGTAGCTGAGTATTGCGGCATACCGAGGGTATATATCCCGTCCAGCTAGCGCCTGTATAGGAAACGAGGCAGCTCTTCAGGGTAGCCTTGGACATAACCCGAAGAGAAGGGAGCTGGGCTTTCAAGGTACTAATGGGTGCATCATCACCATACACCGTAAGCTTACTCAAATGCTCTTCCGGCAGATTTTGAAGATACTCCGCCAGTTGAGCCCCTTCTTTTGCATCGCTGCTCTTGATATGGATCAGGAAAGAGCTGTCCGGGAATGTGGATAGAACCTCGCTCAAGGAAGGCATAAGACCCGTTCCTTTACCCCGAAACGGATAAGTAGCTCCTTTGTCAGCCGTGTATCCATAACCGATGTCTATGTTTTTCAGCTCTTCCATGGTATAATCCATGACCATGCCTTGTACGTTCGTACGGCATCCTAAGGTCCAATCATGAAATACGGCAAACTGACCGTCCTTTGTCGGTTTGATATCCAGCTCAACCAGGTCCGCTCCCGCGTCAAAGGCGGCTTCCATGGACGGAATTGTATTTTCCAAATAGGGATGCTCCGGCTCGTAAATGCGAGAGGCCGTGCAAGTGTCCGCTTCAATGCCCTCCATGGTAAATGTTTGGCCAAGACCGCGGTGTGCAAGAAGTAAAGGTTCACCCGTGCGTTCTTTGGTAAGAAGTGAAGTATTATTTAAAAATATAAATATGAACAGTACGAGAATAAACGGTATAATTTTCTTCCATCTTTTTTTGTTTTTCACTATCCGATCCTCCACAATCTGTTTACAATATACAGTAATAAAGACCCTCATATTTAATTTTATCCATATGGAGAGCTCACTCAATAGCTGAACCATAACAATTACATGATAACGATCTGATAATAGCAATATAATGATAAAGATACGGGAGGGCTAGTTATGGATAAATCCTCCTTTTTGATGGTGGAACGGGGAAATCCTTACGAGCGGGGGGATATCATTCCGCTGACAAGCAAGATGATTATTTTGGGCAGAAAGGGAAAGCAGTGGGATCCCGATATTTCCTTTGATAATGTGTTTGTGTCCCGGAAACACGCAGCTCTATTGTATAAAAACGGGCGCTTCTTCATTAAAGATTTGAACAGTAAGCATGGGACTTTCGTGAATCAGGAACGGCTGGCGCCGAACGGGGAAAGACCCCTTCAAAATGCGGATTCGGTTGCGCTGGCGGGTGATTTGATTGTTTTGTCGTTCTCCATCCTCAGCATGGATGAAACGATGGACATTACGCCGCTGATGAAACAAATGGCGGTTGTTGAGGCACCCGGCGGGGTTAAACTGGACCCGTTCAAACAGGAGCTTGTTTTCGGAGAAGACGTTTATGCTTTTTCAGAAAAAGAGTATAAATGCATGGAGATGCTGATCCATCATAAAGGGCAGTTCGTGTCTAAGGAACAGCTAAAGCTGGAGGTATGGCCTGAACGAAGTTATAGCATAGGAGAGATTCCGGATGTGAGCGCGGAGGAGCTAAATGCCCTAATCTACCGGGTAAGGAAGAAAACGCGTCATATTTTGTCTATTGAAAGTATCCGGGGGAAAGGATACATACTGCATTCTAAAGATTAGATGACGGCTATATTAAAAAAGGGACATCCCCGAGACCAGTAAATCTGGCTTGCACGGGATGTCCCTCTTTTCTTGTTAAATGGAGTGCATAATATGATTAATCGTTATTTTTTTGAAATCGAGAATGGAATCTCGTCTTGTTCATATTGGCGGAAGCTAGGAGCCAACCCAAGGCGGAAATCCAGTGTTTTGCCATCCATTATATCCTCATGCTTAATGTACAGCTTGGTGTAGTCTTCGCCGTCCAGCTTAACATTCGCTACGAAATTGGACTGAGGATTATTGTTGTCGGTATGAACCTGCATTTGTTTGCCGTTTGGAAGTTCAATCGTTACGCTGTCGAATAGCGGAATACCGAGTACATATTCACCGCTTCCCGGACATACCGGATAGAAGCCCATGGAGCTGAATACATACCATCCGGCCATACTTCCGTTATCCTCATCACCTGGGAATCCGTCAAAGCCGCTGTTGAACAGGTTCGTCAAAATCTGCTTGATCACAACCTGGGACGAAGCCGGCTGTCCGACATAGTTGAACAGATATGGAATATGGAAGCTCGGCTGATTGGAAATCGCCACCTGTCCGAAATCGATCGCCGCCATTTCACTCATTTCATGAATTTCAAAGCCGTAACCCTTCACATCAAAGTCCGGAGCTTTGTTGCACAATTCGGTTATTTTGTTAAAGAATCGTTCCTTCGATCCATAGCCTTCAATCAATCCTTCGAAATCTTGGAATACCGCAAAGCTGGTCTGCCACGCACTACCTTCGGCATAATCAAGTCCCCAGCTTGTATCGTTGAAGTCCGGACGGAATTGTCCATTCTGGTCCTTAGCCCGCATAAACCCGGTTTCGGCATCAAAAATGTTGCGGTAGTTCAGCGCGCTTTGTCTGTATCGATCAGCCAATTCGGTGTTCCCTAATACATCCGCTACCCGGCTGATACAGTAATCGCTGTAAGCATAATCGAGCGTATGGTTGACGCTTTCGTGATAGTTGCTTGGAACATAACCGTATTTCAAATAATCCAGAGTGCCCTGGCGACCGTAAATGTTCATTTCGCTCTGTGTTGTTGCTGCCTTCAGCATCGCTTCAAGCAGTTCTGGCAGCAGAGGATCGGCAATGCCTTTTACGGCTGCGTCAGCAATAACGGCATCAATCAGTGTACCAGGCATCAGACCGCGCTCATCCGGAGACAGCCATTTTGGCAAGAAGCCGGCTTCTCGGTACGAATTCAGATAGCCCTCCAGCATTTCCTTGTACTCCTGAGGGGCAATAATGGAATAGAGCGGATACACTGTTTTGTATGTATCCCAGAATCCGTTATTGGTGTATAGAATGCCTTTCTTAACGGCTTTGGCGGTCGTATCGTAATGAATCGGTTCCATATTACCATCCAGCTCATAGAACTTTTGAGGGAACAGGAACATGCGGTACAAGCATGTATAGAAGGTCTTTAAATATTCTTCATTGTGATGTGTCACTTTGATTTTGTTTAAATAGTGATTCCAAGCGTTAGCTGCTTCTTCTTTCATATTTTCAAAAGAGGTTGCAATCTCCCGCTGGTAGTTGAGCTCCGCCTGCTCGAGGCTAATAAAGGAGGTGGCAAGTTTGACCTCCAGCGTATCTTTCTCACAATCCGTAAAGCGAATGACAGCATGCTGATCGGTTCCTTCCAGCACTGCAACGTTCTCTAGTTGTTCTTTGGCATTGTAAAAGCCAGAAGTGGATGGATCGATGTCCTTGTTGAATGTCATAACTATATATATTCCAAAATTCTCGTCCTGACAGCCGGAGAAATTGCTAATAAAGCCTGAGACTTTACGGCTTGCTGCATCCCATTGCAGCGAGCTTTTCCCTTTAGCGTTCAGAACAAGACCTGCTTGTTGACTGGAGTTGTATTTAATTCGAAGCGATGCACCGTAACAGGACGGAACGAGTTCAGTCGTTATGTTGTAACGCTGCTGCTTTACGCGAACATAATGTGGTTTGAAGATGGCTTCTTCAGGACGATAGGAGCTTTGACAGGAGAAGATAGACCCTCTGATCTTGTCATCGGCAACCGGCGTCATTAGGAAATGGGCGAAGTCTCCCATCCAAGGACTCGGCTGGTGTGTCAAGCGTATTCCTTGAAAAACACGGTCATTCGGATTGAAGAACCAGCTTCCCTGATCGTTGGTTTGAACAACAAAGTGATTCATACCAAAAGGTACCGAAGTGTACGGCAGCGTATTGCCGTTCGAATACGAATGTTTGTTGTTGGAGCCTTGTCTAGTATCGATATAGTGCAGCATGCTAAGCGTCTCCTTTAGTAATGAAAGTGATGGATATTACAATCTCCTTACGGTCTGTCGTTCGATGAGCTTGACCGGAACGACTACGTTTTCCATTGATTGTTCGTGAGGCTTCTCAATGAGCTGTATTAGGCTCTGTGCAGCCCGATATCCCATTGTGCCAAAGTCTTGTGAAATGGTAGTCAGCTTGGGCTCTACAAAGCTTGCGAGATGGATATTATCAAATCCCACAATGGAGAAATCGTCGGGTACAGACAGACCCAGCTCCTTGGCGATTTGAATAATCTCTATGGCGATAATATCATTCTCAGTGACTATTCCTGTGATTCCTTGCTCCAAGATCGTTTGAATAAAGCGGATATAATACTCTCTCCCGTTGTCATCATCGTGCTTTAAATAACGTTCGGTTACGTCATTCACGCTCTGATCAATCAAATCATAATCAAACAACGCTTTTAAATAGCCAAAGTATCGTTCGCGTATCGAAGAGGAATATTCCACTTTTAGCGAGGAGATAAAGGCTATTTTTTTGTGGTTGTTCTCGATTAGATGCTTGGTTGCCTGGTAAGCACCATCAAAGTTATCCGACACAACGGACAGAAACGGAATGCCTTCAACACCTTTATCCATCGTTATAAAAGGGAATTGGGATAAATGACATTGGTACAAAATGCCGAGGTCCGAGATGCTGCTCACGGGATAAAAAATGATGCCCGAATTCGAACTTTGAAGAGCAGCCTGCAGCAGTTTCCCTTGTCCGACAATCGTGTTGGACTGGATATTGAGGGTGTATTCTGTTCCCGCAAGGTATTCATTGATTCCCTTTTCGTAATCGCCAAGACCCGGATTATGAGTGAACGGCAGGATAAGTAAAATCTCTTTGCTGGCTTTATCCAAGGAACGATTGGCCGGAAGCACGGAATTGACAAAGCTGCCCTTGCCCTGTACGCGATAGATCAGATTGGCATTCTCCAGTTCGGTGAGTGCTCTCTTGGATGTAATTCGACTCACGTTGTATTTTTTGGAGATTTCGGCTTCTGTTGGAAGTTTGTCACCGATCTTTAGTTCACCAGATTCAATCTTCGTTTTTAAGGCAATGACGATATGTTGATATAGTGGAATGTTTCCCATGTACAGTCCCCTTGCTAAATTTGATATATCATTTAATTATGGATATGTCAAAGTATTGTAAATATTTTTTGAAAGCTAAATCGTTGTTACATTGAACTTTTAGAGAGTCATCAAAACACATCCGCTAAAGGGCATCAATAACCGTGATACCATGGGATTATTCAATAATGCTTCTCCATGATAGCTTTCACTTGCAGTTCAACTCTTAGGTTTCAAACCCTGAGAAAGGTCTTAGTCTCATAGTATATATATGTGCTAAAGATTTCAAGGATAATCGCTTACATCACCAAAAAATAGAAATGTAAGCGCTAGACAAATACGATAGTATATCATATAATCAGTTTGTAATTGAACATGATATATCAAATATTGGGGGTTGGTTGAGTGTTTACTTCGAAAAAGGGGAAAGTTGTAATATCAATGTTGCTAGCATCGTCCCTGCTCGTTACAGCTTGTGGTGGTAAATCAGAGGAAGCGAAGAAACCGGATTCTGGTGATGCGAGCACGAAAACGACAGAAATTTCGCTCTTAAGACCAAGCTGGAACAACCTGCGGCCTGCATCAAGCGATTTGTGGATGTGGAAAGAATACGAGAAAATGTCCGGAATTAAAGTGAACTGGGAAGAGCTCACGGATATCGGCGAGAAGAAAAACGTCATTTTGACCAGAGGCGATCTGCCTGATGCGTTCTATCAAGTGGACTGGAACAATGGAGAATTGCTGAAATACGGTAAGCAAGGTCTGTTCTTGCCGCTGGAGGATTTGATCAAGGAGCATGCGCCGAATCTGCAGAAGTATCTCGAGGAGAACGAAGATGTAAGAAAAGGGTTAACCAGTGCGGATGGTCACATCTATGCAACTCCTTATCTCGACCCATATCCGGAAGGTAACCGGACGATCCGCTTGTGGATCAACAAGAAGTGGCTGGACAACCTCGGCATGGAGGTTCCTAAGACCACTGTCGAGCTGGAAGAGGCTTTGATGGCATTCGTTACGAAGGATCCAAACGGCAATGGCCAGAACGATGAGCAGGGCTGGTATATGCCAAGTGGTTCGCTTGGCTGGACCTTCGAGCAGATGATGATGGGTTCCTTTGGCATTGGTAACGGCGGCCGCAAGGCATTAGGTAACTTTATCTATGTTGATGATAACGATGAGATTCAGCTTACGATTACAGCCGACGGGTATAAAGAGCTTCTGAAGTACGAGAACCGGATGTACAAAAACGGGGCTATCAACAAGCAGGCTTTCAGCGGCGTTGACTATGACAAATGGACTGCTGACGCTGCAAAAGATACGGTCGGCGCTTGGAACTGGGCGGCACCGGATTATGTCGGCGAGAGCGTAAAGGATGATTTTGTCGCAATTAACGTTCTTGCTGGTCCTAACGGAGATACCGCTTCCCTGACCGATTCCCAGGTTGCGGGCGCATCCAGTCTTGTCGTCACGAAGGATGCGAAGGACCCAGGAGCTATTCTGAAATGGGTTGACTATTTCTACAGTGAAGAAGGCAGCGTGTTTGGCTATCTCGGTAAAGAAGGCGTTACCTACAATATGGAAGACGGCAAGATGGTCTACATCGATGAGATCTTGAACTACAAAGATGGTATCGGGCTCGGAGCATTCCAGCACGTAGATAACGTGTATGGCGGGTATTTCCCATACATAGAGCTTTCTCCGGAAGTTAGAGCGGCTGCAGGCAAAAAAGAAGCAATGGTCTACACGGATTTGACGGAAGAGACATTGCCAAGTGTAATGCTGCCAGACCTGCCGGCAACCATCGAGGAAGCGAATGAATCCTCCTCTATTCTTGCAGACGTAGGTAACTTTGTCGGACAGATGCGTGTTGAGTTTGTTACAGGCACCAAGGATATCGACAAAGAGTGGGATAACTACATTGCGCAGTTGAAAAAAATGGGTTCGGATAAATACTTGGAAATCAAGCAAACGCAATACAAACGTTATAAAGAGAGCTAAACGATCTGTTGTTTGGGGAGATTCTTAGGGAATCTCCCCAAATTTTAAGGAGAGGGGAAAACTATGGAATCTTCACTTCACAAGAAAAATCTTCTTAAGCCGAAACGCAATTCATTTCGGAAGCATAAATGGTTGTATATCATGATGCTTCTGCCACTAACCTCCTTGATTATATGGAACTACATCCCGATGTACGGGATTATTATTTCGTTTAAAGACTACTCTCCAGCACTCGGAATTATGGACAGTCCGTGGGTGGGCTTTGCCCATTTCGAAAGATTTTTTAACGCCTTCTATTTCTGGGATGTTATTATCAACACCCTGCGAATCAGTCTGTACAGCCTCCTTGTTGGCATTCCGCTGCCGATTATATTAGCTGTCATGTTTAATGAGCTTCGCAGTAAGAAGTATAAGTCTCTTGTACAAACCATTTCCTACATTCCTAACTTTATTTCGATTGTTATCATTGTCGGTATGGTTACGTTTTTTACGTCTCCGGTCGACGGTGTTATTAATGCCATAATTGAGTATTTCGGCGGCACGCCAATTGATTTTATCGGCGATCCGAAGTTGTTTCCACACGTTTTTGTCTGGTCTGGTATTTGGCAGACGGTCGGTTGGGGGACGTTGATCTATACCGCTGCGATGTCCGGCATTCCGCAAGACCAATATGAAGCCGCTTATCTTGAAGGTGCATCCCGAATGCAGTGCATTCGCCACATTACGATTCCGGCGATCATGCCGACCATTGTGATCTGCGCCATCTTAGCCACCGGGTCCGTCATGTCAGTTGGATTCGAAAAGGTACTGTTAATGCAGAATGATGCAAACCTTGCTACATCCGAGGTTTTGTCAACATATACGTATAAAGCGGGTATTTTGAATGCGGAATATAGCTTCTCTGCTGCTGTGGGCTTTTTTAACAATATCATTAACTTTATCGTTCTGTATCTGGTGAATAAATTCGCTCAGAAATTTAGTGAGACAAGCCTGTGGTAAGGAGGGGCAACTATGCAGTTATTTCTATCTAGAGAAGACAAAATTTTTAATTGGATCAACATATCAGTGATTGGAATCATTACACTGATTATTTTGTATCCATTATTGTTTGTTGTGTTTGCATCGCTCAGTGATCCCCGTCAAATATTCGACAATGCCTTATTGCTCTGGCCTCGAGGCTTTACATTAGAAGGATATAAGCGGGTGTTTGATAACCCGGATATATGGATGGGCTTCAAAAATGCTGTGATCTACACCGGGCTGGGAACAGCCGTTAACGTCATGATGACAACGCTGGCGGCATACCCGTTATCCCGGCGGGATTTTCGGGGACGGAATTTTATTACGATCTTGTTTACGTTCACGATGTTCTTCTCCGGCGGTCTGATTCCTACGTATTTGGTTAACCAACAATTGGGCATTATCAACACCATGTGGGTTATGATTCTGCCGGGTGCGGTCAGCGTATACAACATGATTATTATGCGTACCTACTTCCAGCAGAACATTCCCGTAGAGCTGGAGGAAAGTGCATTTATTGACGGAGCTACCGATATGCAGCTGCTGATCAAGGTTGTATTGCCACTTTCAACGCCAATTATCGCGGTAATGATGATGTTCTATGGCGTGGGCAGATGGAACGGTTATTTCGATGCCATGATTTATTTGTCGGATCGTGACTTGTTCCCGTTGCAGCTGATTTTGAGGGAAATCCTCGTACAGAACCAGATGGGCGATGTGGCCAATCAGGCGATCATGACCAGCAACCAAAGCGAGGTCAATATGATCAAGCAGTCAATCAAGTATGCTGTGGTTATTGTATCCAGTATTCCGGTACTTCTTTTCTATCCGGTCGTGTCCAAGTATTTTGAAAAAGGGATTATGATTGGTGCTATCAAAGGTTAAGTATCATACGCTCGTTCTGTGTTCCATGAAAGACACCATTCTTTATTCCTGTGATGGGAAATAGAATGGTGTTTTGTTCGTGCCCCTGAACACTTGCCCAGGCCTCTGCATAGCATATAACACAACTTTTAGCGGCTTCGGGAAGGGTGTGGCCTTGCGATGGGCATTCATTTGACGGCAATTCATTATGTGTATCTGGCGTTTATCGTGTTTATTATGGCGTTGCTGATCCGGCGACGGGATACAACGATGATATGCGTAGCTGGTATTTTTGCGCTGGGGGTGCTGGCGACCGAGACGCTGGCCGGATCGGTATCCGGTATATTCAATTCCTTTATTTATGCGACAAAAGAGCTGATGGGAACCATTATGATCATCTCGATCATTGTAGCCATGAGCCGGGTTCTCATCCTTACGGGCATTAATGAGACGATGGTGTCACCGCTGACCCGCTTCCTGCGAACACCTGCAATGCTATACTGGGGTATTGGTATCATCATGATGATCACGTCATTTTTCTTCTGGCCGTCTCCGGCGGTGGCGCTGATCGGTGCTGTACTGCTACCAGTGGCAGCCCGAGTAGGACTGACTGCACTAGGCACTCCAAGACTTGGGAGGCCCGCACGAATTGCAACAGGTAAGAGAACAGCCCCTAACAGTGCCACAGCTGGTGATGGCCAAAAGAACCACGAAATAAACATCATTAACAGACCAATCGTCCAGTAAGCAAGTGCAGGTGTTTTAATGATTTTTGTAAAAGGAGCAATCATGACCTCATTAATACCAGAAATCCGACTCATGGCAACGATAATAGAAATAATAAGAATAATCGACAACAGCTCTGTAATGGCATAAATAAAACTATTAAAAACACCACTAATGGACGCAGTTAAATCGCCTGTAGCAAAGATTGCTAGCATGAAGATGCCTACTACACAAATGAGGGTGGTATCGCGACGTTTAACCATAAAGCCAATGATAAGGACAATAAAAACAACGTAAATCCAATGGAGAGCCGTGAATTCTATCCCCGTACTTTTCCCCCTCAAAATTCAAGTCTGGTTCTATAGAATATGAAAAAGGTTGGTGATGAATTTGAAAAAATTCACCTTAAGTAGACTTGTTATATGATTTGATAATTGAAAAAGTATATATTTTAGTTACTTCTGCAAATGCTGCTTTAATCTCCTCGATTGTATAAACATCTTCAAGTATGAAGTGTCTCACCTAAACTAACTGGAGTTTCAGTGAAGAAGGAAATGGTATAATTAAAAAAATATGTATATGATAAGTTATAATGTCCTAAATTTATTTTAATTAAAAATACAACGGGTAATTTTCTATAAAAAATCTATTCAACAAAAGGAAATCATCTCTACATTATTTAGTGGGGGAGAAATTAAATAAGGGATATTAATCAGAGTTGTAATAGAGGATAGTAGTTAGAAGTTTAGAACAAATAAATACAAAAAAGAATTGAAAATGTTGACTCTTTTGAAACTACAGTACAGTTTTAATTTATCATCTCCAGGTAGGATTCGAAAATGATTAGTATTAGGAATGATGGTATATACACCGAAGATGGGGGAATAAAAGTGGAAGCAATAATAGATCAAAGGAAATGGCATTGGCCCGACTATTTTCTATTTCTCATGCGTACGGTATGGTTTTCTTTTAATGGATACGCGATATTCGTTAGTACGATTGGTTCGGAAAAGTGGATTATACTTTTATGGGCTAGTTGTTCTTATATCATACCCCATCTATTTTATCGGCCTGGGCTTATAAAGTTCCATTATTATTTAATGGCCGAGGTGTTGTTAACGGGGTCTTTGTTTATTTACTTATCAAGACAGTATGATATATCAGTGACTTACAGTTTTTTACTTGTGCCTATCCTTACTCTTGCTTATGCTTGTCAAGTTAAGCCATTAATTTGGTTAGGACCTTTCGCCGTATTAGCTAGTACATGGGCAGGCAGTCTCTTTACTAATCAGGATTTCTTTAAACTCTTCATTGATACTACTATTTTTTATGGTATTGGGTTTTGCTTAGGAAGGATGACCATCGTCAATAAAGCTAATAAAGAGTTAATTGCCTCTATAGAGGAAAAAAATAAGGATTTGGAGTATTACTCCAAAAAAATTGAGGAACTGACGATAAAGGAAGAACGAAATAGAGTTTCACAAGATTTGCATGATACGGTAGGCCATATTTTCACATCGGTCATAACAAGCTTAGATGCCCTTCCTTTTCTATATCGGGCAGATCAAAAAGAAGCAGAAAAAAGTATAAAAGAGATTTCAGATTTAGCACGGAATGGCTTGAACGATGTGAGAAAGACAATTCACCATATGTCTCCAACGGACCATCAGACACTTGTTGAATCAGTGAAAGAATTGATTGCTGATTTTATGAAACATACATCAACAGATATACAACTGAATGTCAAAGGGGAAGCGACCAAAGTCAGTGAAAGAGTAAAGTTTGCCATTATTCGTTGTATCCAAGAAGGACTTACAAATGCGAAAAGACATGGTCAGGCTACTTTTATTAAAGTAAATATTTCGTTTGAACAAGAAGAATTGATCGTTCTTATCGAAGATAATGGAAATGGTTGTCATAAATTAAATTTAGGATTTGGCTTATGCTCCATGAAAGATCGAATATCGGCATTAGCGGGTACGGTTAACTTTGATTCTAAATTGAATAATGGTATGAGGATCACGTGTAACATACCTATGGCAAAGGAAGTTTAATGATCATGATTAAAGCGGCAATCGTTGAAGATCAAGAGATTCTAAGAAAAAGTTTAAAAATTGTGATTGAAAATATTTCTGACATTGAGATTGTTGGAACTGCAGAAAATGGAGAAGAGGCAATTGCTTTATGCGAAAGGGAAAACCTTGATATTCTTTTAATGGATATTCAAATGCCGGTGATGGATGGGGTTAAGGCAACAGAAGAAATAAAAAAACGTTGGCCCAATATAAAAGTGATCATCCTTACTACTTTTCAAGATGTCACTCATGTGTTGAATGCCTTAAATGCTGGTGCAGAGGGTTATATATTAAAGGCTGTTGATCCAGAATATTTAGTTCAGGGAATTAAAATGGTGTATTACGGAGGCTCCCTCATTCCTCAACAATTAGCAAAAGAGGTGTTTGGTCAAATACAATTAAAAAATAACTCACACACGGATCAAGACCATAACGCTATGATTCATCCCTATGATTTAAATAATCAAGAAATAAAAGTTCTCAAATGTTTAACCCAAGGATTGTCCAATAAAGACATTACAGAAAAAATGTTTCTTTCCATGGGAACTGTGAAAAATTATGTTTCTACCATTTATTCGAAATTGAATGTAAAAAACAGATCTTCCGCTATTACTAAAGCAATGGAAGAGAGTCTTATAGAAGATAAGAAACATTAAATAAGAGAGCGTAGATGAAGTTAAATTGACTTTGTCTATGCTCTTTTTTTGATTGCAGCCCCTTATTATAAAAAATTAGCCAAAGGTCATAATTTGTCGTTTTATTTATAAATATTTATGACTTATTAGTGACTTACCGGTACTACAGTATATTACTTTTCATTTGTATAGTATTGATTAAGGAGGGATTAGATGAAAAACTTAAAGAGATTAATAAAATATGTCGGTGTATTCATTATTATAATACTGGTAATCGCACTTTTCAGGCCCACATGGACTTCGAATATAAAAGGGGATAACAGTATTAGCGTTCTAGAACAAGTTGAGATCAATGGTACCAAACAGCAAATCATGATTAGAGGTCGTGATCAAAATAACCCGGTCATTATATATGTACACGGGGGACCGAGTGTGTCCGAAATTCCTTATGCCAAGTACGAAGACTTATTAGAAAAGGATTTCACTGTCGTTAATTACGATCAAAGAGGAAGCGGCAAATCGTATCATTTTAATGAGGATTATTCTAACTTAACGGCAGACGTACTTGTAGATGATTTATTAGAACTTACGGATTATATTTCGAAACGATTTGGTAAAGAGAAAGTGATCTTAATAGGTCATTCTTACGGCACATATTTAGGAACAACGGCTGCTTATAAAGCTCCAGAAAAATATGAAGCCTATATTGGGACTGGTCAGGTGAGTAATATGCAAGAAAGTGAAATAGATAATTTGAATTATACAATAAGTGAAGCAAAAAAAGCCGGAAATACAGAAGATGTGAAGTACTTAGAGGGGATCGCTGAAAAAATATATAAAGGAGAGGCAGCGGCTCCAAGAGGTTATGTAGGGAAGTACGGCGGCGCTACAAGACTTATTAATATGTCGGATGGCGAGATACTATTAAGTCGTGAATATAATTTGTTGGATTTTATTCGTTATAACAATGGAGTTGCTAAGACACAAGAACAACTTGTAAAAGAGGTTTTTGATAAGCCACTACCTAAGGCAGTTACCAAACTTGATTTACCATTTTATTTTGTAATGGGTAAATACGACGCTATGACTTCATCTAATGCAGCAAAAAAATATTTTGATAGGATTGAAGCGGATAAAAAAGAGTTTATTTCTTTTGAGCAATCAGCCCATTATCCACAATTTGAAGAGAAGGAAAAATTTTATAACTGGATGTGCGACACATTTAAATAGGGTAGCTTTTTTCTTACATTGAATGCGAGATTGTGAAGAATTGTACTTTAACAGGCAACCGCTGCAATGTTCTTACTAAAACTGCAGGGCGGAGATGCTACGGCACTCGTTGGTGGTACAGCCGTGTTTATTCTGATCGTCGTAACTTTGCTTGCACATCGTAACCAAGGTCTGGAGAAGGTCACATCCTATCTGATTGATGGATTTGTTTTTGGATTTAAAGTGTTCGGCCCGGTTATTTCGATTGCCGCCTTTTTCTATCTGGGCGATTCGGCATTCACAGATCTATTCGGCAAAGTGCTGCCGGAGTCTTCGCATGGCATTGTGAACGACCTTGGCGTGGCTCTGGCTGGTAGCGTGCCGATGAATGGAGCAGTAGGTGCTGTAACCCTGACAATTACCGGAGCGATTACGGGATTGGATGGGTCGGGCTTCTCCGGTATCTCGCTTGCAGGATCGATCGCGCAGCTGTTTGCCGTCGCAACCCACTCGAGTGCGGCAACCTTAACGGCGCTCGGTCAAGTAGCAGCGATCTGGGTGGGTGGTGGCACGCTCATCCCGTGGGCTCTTATTCCGGCCGCCGCCATTTGCGGTGTGAGCCCGTTTGAGCTGGCGCGGCGGAATTTGAAGCCGGTATTGATCGGTCTGGCTGTGACGACCGTGGTTGCCATTTTTCTTGTATAAGTCAGGGATCTGCCCCGGGATGTGTTCCCGGGCTTTTTTGCGTTGTCCAGGCGGTGCATGACTGAAGAGAGTAACCTTGTCGATTGCCGTACGGATGGGAGGAGGTCGTTGTCAGATGCTTTAAAAGAACCAGGAATTAACAAAAAATAATTTGACAGTGACTATCAAGTGAAATAAACTCTCATTATTGATATTGAAAGGTGGTAACTCTCATGATTAATCAAGGGAATCGAAGATGGTGGGTGCTAGGTGCTCTTGCAGTGGGAATCATTGCGGTTGGACTAGATATGACAATTCTTAACCTCGCTCTGCCCGTTCTTGCTACGGATTTGCATGCAACGAATGGGGATCTGCAGTGGTTTGCGGATGCGTATAACCTTATATTTGCTGCTATGCTTTTGCCAGCAGGTTTGTTAGGAGATCGATTGGGACGAAAGAAGATGCTTATTATTGGCTTGATTGTGTTTGGGGCGGCTTCTGCAGCATGTGCTTATGCTAGTTCATCCTGGGAGCTGATTGCTGGACGCGCAGTTTTGGGGCTTGGTGCTGCATTTTTGGTACCATTATCAATGTCAATCATACCAGTATTGTTCTCAGAGGAAGAACGTCCTAAAGCAATAGGCGTATGGATGATGGCGAACGCGCTCGGTATTCCGCTGGGACCGGTTGTGGGAGGCTGGTTACTGAATAACTATTGGTGGGGCTCGGTTTTTCTTATCAACATCCCGTTAGTCATTATTGCTTTAATCGCCGTCTCTATATTGTTGCCTGAAACGCGCAGCGAAGTTAAGCAAAAAGTGGATACGATAGGGATTCTTGCTTCGAGCCTTGGATTGATCGGCTTAACGTACGGAGTAATTGAAATTGGCGAAAGAGGATGGGGAGACGTTACAGCATTATCTTCTATAATTGGCGGGATATTGTGCTTAGCCGTTTTTATGTTGTGGGAAAAACGAGTCAAACAGCCGCTTATTGATCCATCGTTATTTCGATCATCCAAATTTACATGGGGATCGATACTGGCTACTGTAATTTCCTTTGCCATGTTTGGTGTATTGTTTGTAACGCCTCAATATTTCCAAGCAGTTCAAGGTGTGGATGCGTTAGGCTCCGGACTACGCTTATTGCCATTAGTTGGCGGGCTTTTGTTTGGAGCTCCGATATCCGATAAACTTCAATCGAAGTTTGGTACCCGGGCTACTATAGCACTTGGTTTCTCGATACTCTTTGCCGGTTTAGCTGTTGGAGCCAATACGGGTGTGGATAGTGGCTACGGTTTTGCTTCCATATGGGTCACTGTAGTGGGATTAGGGATAGGATTTGCTTTACCTGCGGCAATGGATGTTGCAATGTCGGCACTTTCAGCAGAACGCAGCGGTGTAGGTTCGGCTTTAATTATGGCACTACGTCAAGTTGGGGGGACGATGGGGGTTGCTATATTAGGGACCGTTCTCAGCACTTACTATCGAAATAATCTTGATTTAAGCGGTTTACCGGGAGATGTTGCAGAAGTTGTGCAGCGCAGCGTATCTGCTGGAGCAGCCGTGGCACAGAAAATCGACTCGGCAGCTTTATTGAATTCAGTACGCGCTTCCTTCGTTGCTGGAATGGAAATGATGCTGTGGGTATGCGGAGGAGTAGCGGTTCTAGGACTCCTGTTAACAGTAATTTTTATACAAAAGAAGACAAACTCCAACAGAACGCTAGAGTTGAATCAAAATGTGATTGGGGAATAAGCAAGTTTGTTACATAAAGTGCGTGTTCAAAAAGGTCGGTTTTCAGCACCGAGAAGGTTGGATGAAGCTAGGAACTGAGGAGCGGAGCGTACGTTTTGGGTACGTGAGCACCGGAAGGACTGGTTGAATTCAAGATTCGATGCCGAGCCCACTTCCTGATTCACTTCGTGATCAAAAGCGGACTTTTTGAACAACCTCGTAAAGTAAAATCACTAATAAGGTGGTGTAGTATGTCTGCCATTCTTCTCCGGAATCTGAATAAAACATACAGCGGCAAGCGTGGTGTGATTGATCTGAATCTAAAGGTAGAGCGAGGTGAAATCTTCGGATTTATCGGGCCTAATGGGGCTGGAAAATCGACGACGATACGATTGCTTTTGCAATTGATTGCTCCTACATCAGGAGAGATATTTGTTTTGGGACATCGTGTCAATGGTGACGACCCGCGACTGCGCAAAAAAATAGGTTATCTCCCATCCGAGGTTCGGCTTTATCCAGATATGACAGGCAATCAAGTTCTGAATTTCACGGCAAACGTACACGGAGTAAACTTAAAAAAGTCTCCGATTCATGAATATGCAGACAGACTTCAATGGAATGGAAATCAGAAAATCAAATCCTATTCATTGGGAAATCGAAAGAAACTCGGCATTCTTCTTGCACTTATTCATAATCCCGAATTACTTATTCTAGATGAACCAACCTCGGGATTGGATCCGCTCGTGCAGCAACAATTTTTCCAAATACTCCGTGAATGGAATGAGTTAAAAGGAACAACTGTGTTTTTCTCAACTCATATACTGACTGAAGTTGAAAAATTATGTGACCATGTTGCTATTATTCGAAACGGGCGCTTAATACAAGTATCAACGGTATCAGAGATTTCTGCTGCTGGCGATCATTTCATCGAGGTTTCTTTTTCTGAAATGGATGAACGCGATCAGCTGCAAGAACTGTATAAAATTGATCCGAATACAAAATGTGAAAACGGTATTTACCGATTCCGTGTTCAAGATAAGGAACTTCGTTCTCTTCTTGCCGTGCTGTCCAAAATGCCAATTAAGGATTTGAGCGTGCGCAGAACGTCGCTTGAGGAAAAATTTATGAGCGAGTATGTTTCGGAAGTCAATGAATCAGGTGGGGTGGCTCGGACATGAATAAAATGATGCGTTATGAATTTAACCAAAATCAAAGAAGCTTCTGGATTGCTTTACTGGTCGTAGGGCTTCTCCAAGCCATCCCCGCGGCAGCCTCCAAGTCATATTTGGAGAGTGTGAAGAAAAAAATGCAGGAAGAGCGATTGGAAAACTACTCCGAAAACCTCACTACTTTTGAAGGATGGGTATCCGGGCAGCCATTCACGTTTTTTTTACTTCTCCTTGGTTTTTTCTCTTTGAGCTGGGCAATTGGCTCCATTGTCAAAGAGCGAGATCGTCATACAGTGGAGTTCTTATTTACGCTTCCGTATAGCCGAACCTCTATTTATTGGGCTAAATGGCTCGCGCATATTTATCAAGTGATTGTCATTGCTGTTGTATCGACAGGAATTGTCTTGTTGATAGGGAGATTTATCGGCATGCTGAATGCGCCTTTGGCAGTAACGAACGTTATGTTGGCAGGATTATTGACCTCACTAGCATTTATGGGAATCGGATTTGCATTATCTCCATGGCTGAACTCTGAACGCGGAGCTTTGTCGATTGGGATTGGAATAGTATCAATTATGTTTTTATTAAATATAATCTCTAGCTTGAATGATAGTTTTATGTGGATGGCAAAGGCTAACTTGTTTAATTTGTTTGATGCAGCAGCCATTAGTGAGGGAGAGGGGCTGCCTATCACATCAGTGTTCGGCGCATTGGGGCTGCTTGCAGCGGGGAGCTGTGCAGGATGGGCCGGTATTGTTCAAAGGGACTTGTGATATTCGCGGTGAAAATATAAAAAACCAGTGATGATACAAGAACAGTTGAATGATCATGCTAGAGTATGCTAACTTCTCATCATTTCGTAATCATGCTAAACTTACATATGATTGATTAAGATGTGGGGGCACGTGACACGTGGAATAACGCCACATAACAGCTGATGAAGCAAAGAGACTCGATTTCGAAATGATTCCTATTGCTCGATTCCTAAATTCCTTTGTGGGTAGCTTGTGTTTGGATTCGCTAAAACGTATCTTGTTGGGACGGTTCATGGGATCGAATAAATGGAGTTCGAGCAAAATACCATTGGGGAGTGAGCAGGGTGTCATCAAATAACAAAAAAACCATTGGGTTGCGAGAACGCAAAAAAGCCAAAACCATGGCGGCAGTTCAGATGCATGCGTTGCGTCTTTTTAGAGAACTGGGCTATCACGAAACTACCGTCGAACAAATTGCCGAGGCTGCGGAAATATCACCGAGTACTTTTTTTCGATATTTTCCAACCAAGGAAGAGGTAGTCACTACAGATAATTACGATCCGCTTCTTAACGCTGCTTTTGAAGATCAACCTTCAGATCTGAGCCCGATTCAGGCCGTCCGTCAAGCGATGGTCTCGGGAGTTAAAGAACTGTCGGATGGTGAGCTGGCCACGATGCGAGAACGAGATCAACTGATTATGAGCATTCCCGAGCTCAGGGCGGCAACCTTGAACAACATGACCGAGACGATGAAGTTGATTTCGGAGATGGTGGCCAAGCGTATCGGCTGTTCGCCGGACGATATGGCAGTTCGTACTTTTGCCGGGGCGGTCATCGGCGTGAATATTTCAGTCATGCTGCATTATGCAGAGCATCCGGATGCTGACTTCAAGCAATTGTTGGATACGGCCTTAGGCCAACTGGAGGCAGGCCTGCCATTGCCGGGAAAGTAACATAAACGATGAGATTTTCCTAGGGACATCTGTCTTAAACGTTATAGCGAAGAATACTTGTTACGGAATCAGAAGGGAGCACCGCGCATTCGTCGGGTGCTTTTTTTCATGAGACGTGTTCGGCGAAGGGTTCGTTGATATTTCGAAATAAGCAAGGTGCCGGTCAATCATATAGACCCTTGCGTAAAGCCGTAGAATTTCAACTTTTTTCGGACATCGCTGTCAATCTGTTTTTTTCAGCAACAAATACATAAAGTAAGGTCCGCCGATCAACGCGACCATAATCCCCGCCGGAATGCCGTCAGGATCAACGAGATTACGGCCAATCGTGTCAGCGAACATCAACAGCCATCCGCCGACCAGAATAGCGACAGGGATAAACATCTGGTTTCGCGGTCCGACCAACGCTTTCGCGATGTGCGGAGCCATGAGTCCGATAAAGGCGATTCCGCCTGTTACCGAAACCGCGGAAGCGGCAAGCGCCACGGCCGTCAGGAGCAGAACAAGACGTTCTTTTTCAATGGATACCCCAACGCCGACAGCGACTGGCTCGCTGAGCCCCAGTAGATTCAACCGATTCGCCTTGTACAGCGTAAATGGTATGAGAATGATCAGCCAAGGGAGAATAGCCCATATAAATGGCCAGTCCGAGCCCCATATGTTTCCGGCGATCCATTTTGCGATAAAATCGACTTTGGAACGCTCTGCGGATGAAGTGATGACAATCATCACGCCCGACAGAGCCATCGAAAAACCAACACCAATCAGTACTAATCTTGTCGGCTGCAGGCCTGAAATGCGGTTGTACGACAGCGCGTAGATCAGAAATGCTGTAATCAATGCACCGAGGAATGCGACCAAAGGAAGTATATACACGAATGAGCCAGCCTCAATAGGAAAGAACAGAAAGAATATGGCGATCGCTACACCCGCACCCGAGTTAATGCCGATGATCCCCGGGTCTGCGAGATCATTACGTGTGATTCCTTGCAAAATAGCACCGGATAACGCCAGCGCCATTCCTGCGAGCAGGGTAATTAGCAATCGTGGTAAACGAATAGAGAATAGCACAAAGTTTTCTTTAAACGTCCCCTGACCGAGCAGAGTCGGGATCAGCCTGTCATAGGACAAGGAGGAGTAGCCCATCCCCATGCTGATGACGGCTGTTACAACAATAAGCGCAGTCAATCCGATGAGAATCAACCGTCGTTTTTTTATAAGTGCTGGATGGATCATGAGAATGCTTTTCCTCCTTTACGAACGATTATCAGGAAGAAAGGCAAGCCCATCATCGCCACGATAGCCGCCACTGGAGTTTCGAACGGAGCATTGAGGGTACGTCCGAGCGTATCAGCAAACAGCATAAAGGTTGCGCCGGAGATTGCCGACATCGGTATGATAAACCGGTAATCCGTTCCGACAACCGCTCTAACAATATGGGGAACCATCAGTCCGATGAATGCCATGTTCCCGACGAGGGCAACCGATGCACCAGCAAGCAAAATCGTGACAATAAACAGAATGGCTTTGATACGCACCGTCTTTTGGCCCAAGCTTACTGCGACCTCTTCGCTTAGACTAAGAATTGTAAGTTGTCTTGAGAGGAGGAG
This sequence comes from Paenibacillus uliginis N3/975, assembly GCF_900177425.1. Taxonomy (NCBI): domain Bacteria; kingdom Bacillati; phylum Bacillota; class Bacilli; order Caryophanales; family Paenibacillaceae; genus Paenibacillus; species Paenibacillus uliginis. Next base: position 94,870 of record NZ_LT840184.1, read on the forward strand.
GGCAATGATGATACCGAGCACGATAACAGGGACGATAACCTGAAGCTGGCTCCAGGTGGTCCCGATCATACCTCCGGCTGTCCACATGGAGACATCTTTGGATATTTTGAAATAGATGCCGACGCCTTCAGCGATCGCGTACAAGAACGCGGATACGGCAGCTCCCGCCAGAACAAGACGAAGAGGAGAGAAGCCGCCTTTTTTGATCGCGCCTAAACTGAACACCATGAAGGAACCGACAGCAGCACCGATAAAACAGGCAATCATAATGCCGAAGTAATTCACAGAAGGCATCCATGCCATCGTTATAGCCAGTGCCGCATTGGCACCAGCCGTGAGCCCAAGTAGACCGGGATCAGCCAACGGGTTACGGGTCATACCTTGCATAACAGCACCGGAGACCGCCAGCGCGGCACCGACAAAGATGGCGGCCATTTCACGGGGCAGCCGGATTTCTCGGAGGATCGTAATCTTATCTCCGTGGGCATTCGAGGTTAGCGCCAGCCATACATCGTTTATGGTTGTATCGGCTGCTCCAAATAGCATGGCGACGATAAACATGGCAACAAACACCGCTACACCGGCTAACAGCTTATAAATAAATGGAATGGTACGTTTAGTTTCAGTACTCATGATCGTTCATCAGCTACCAAGAAATGATTTTTTAAAGAAGTCCAGCTGGAAGTCGAGCGTAAGCGGATCATTGAAGTAGAACTCATTCATATTGACCTCAAACACTTGATTGTTCTTCACAGCGGGAATGTTCTTGTACGTTTCGGTTTCCTGGAAGGAGTTATCCTGACCTGGGTCTTTGCTCAGAATGACGTAATCACCTGCGAATTCCGGGAGAACTTCTGAAGATAGGGCATAATAGCCAGCTTCGAGCGCCGTTTCTTTTACCTTCTCCGGCATGTTCAGCTTCATTTCCTGGAACAGAATTTCAGTACCGCGGCCCCAATTGTCGCCGTAGACGTACAGTTGTTTATCGAAATTTTCGATAACGGATACGGTCTTGTCCGGACCGATTTTAGCTTTGATGTCTTCTCCGACTTTCGCCGCACGTTTCTTAAAGTCATCTACCCATGCAGCAGCTTCCTTCTCTTTGTTGAGCAATTTACCAATTTCCAGATGCTGTGTCAGGTAGTCTACTTTACCGTAGGTGTACGTTACGGTCGGCGCAATTTCTTTTAATTTATCAACATTGTTAATACTGGACAGACCAATGATCAGATCGGGATCGAGCTCGATGATTTTCTCAAGGCTTTCATCGCTCACTTCCGGAACATCTTTTAGTTGTGGTTCAAAGCGAGGATTTTTCTTGGACCAGGAATCGACGCCGACAACGTTAACGCCAAGTGACATAACGTTCCCTGTAAAACTGGACAGCACGACGACACGCTGCGGATCAGCAGGAACCTCAACAGGACCATTCTCCGATTGGTATGTTATGGTTGATGACTCGTTTTTTTCTTTATCGTTAGGGGTTGCGTTCCCCTCTTTATTAGTTGACGGATTACCGCAGGCACTAAGAGCCAGCAGTAACAGTAGAATGAACGGGATGTATATTTTTTTTCTCATGTTGTGTAGTTTCTCCTTTTAGTAAGTTGTATGTGATACACATCGGTTTACCCGTTCGGGGATCCTTGCCAATTTCGGCATCAATCTGAAACACCTTTCGCAGCACATCATGATGGATCACTTCCTCGCAGCTTCCGGATTTGACGATTTCACCGTCTTTCATGGCGATGATATAGTCGGCAAAACGGGCGGCCTGATTCAGGTCATGCAAAACCATGACGATGGTGCGTTCTTGCTCTAGATTTAGCTTTTGCAGCAGCTCCAGAACTTCCAGCTGGTGCGCCAAATCCAGGTAGGTAGTGGGCTCATCCAGAAAAATAATGTCTGTTTCCTGGGCTAAAGCCATGGCAATCCAGACCCGCTGACGCTGTCCTCCGGACAAGGCATCTACAGGGCGGAACTTAAATTCTATGGTTCCTGTCACCTCAAGAGCCCAGTCGATGACTTCGTAATCTTTTTTCGTTAAACGACCGAAGCCTTTCTGGTATGGAAAGCGGCCGTAGGATACAAGCTCGCCGACGGTGAGTCCGCTGGCACTTTCGGGTGACTGGGGGAGAATCGCCATCTTTCTGGCTAGGGCTTTGGTGTCTTCTTTAGCGATATGTTTTCCATCCAACAGGATCGTTCCGTCTTGATGTGAGATAATGCGCGTAATGGCTTTTAACAGTGTTGATTTACCACAGCCATTGGCCCCGATAATCGTGGTGATTTTTTTGTCGGGAATCTTCACACTAAGCCGCTTCACAATGAGACGTTCACCATAGCCAATGCTTAAGTCCTCTGTATATAGGCGAGTCATTAGGGAACCTCCATTTAAATTGATTAAAGATTGGTTTTGTTGATAATGATTATCAGTTTCACTACTTTTATTACTTTAAAGTTATGCAATTATGTTGTCAACCTCTAATTTTAGTTGTAAAAAGAGCGGAATGAGATTATATTGTATTGAGAATGATAATCATTAACAATTATTTCAGGGGGTGGGCGATTGTGGAACAACAAGATTTGTTTGATGTGACGATAATCGGAGGAGGGCCTGCAGGGCTTTACTCTGCTTTTTATAGTGGGCTTCGGGAGATGAAAGCGAAGATCATTGAGTATCAGCCGCATTTGGGCGGTAAAATACATGTGTATCCGGAAAAAATGATCTGGGATGTTGGTGGACTTACGCCGGTTACCGGAGCAAAACTCATTGAACAATTGATTGAGCAGGGATTAACCTTTAATCCGGAAGTGCATCTTAATGAGAAAGTGGAGTCGATTACACGGAACGATGACGGAATATTCGTATTACATACCGTTTCAGGACAGAAGCATTATTCAAAAACGGTGATCGTTGCTGTCGGAGGCGGGATTCTCAATCCGCAAAAGCTTGAGATCGAAGGAGCAGAAAGATTTGAAGTGTCTAACCTAAATTACACGGTGAAATCTTTAAAGCGGTTTAAGGATAAAACGGTAATTATTTCAGGGGGAGGCAACTCGGCCATCGATTGGGCCAATGAACTTGAACCGATTGCTAAGAAAGTTTATCTGACCTATCGAAAAAGTACACTGGCAGGACATGAGGCTCAAGCAGCGCAGCTGATGAACAGTTCGGCAGTTTGTTGTTTGAATACGTCGATCACCAAGCTGATCGCTGGTGCCAATCATGAAACGATCGAGCGAGTGGAGCTCACGAATCATGAGACGGGTGAGGTAACGACATTATCCATCGATGAAGTAATTATCAATCATGGATACGAGCGGGATAAAACCTTGCTTGAGAACAGTGAGCTTAATATTGAAATAGCGGATCAATATTACATTGCAGGCGATGCCAATAGTGCCTCATCGATTGAGGGGCTATATGCGGCAGGAGACATTCTGAAGCACGACGGGAAGCTACATCTTATTGCAGGAGCCTTCCAGGATGCAGCTAACGCTGTTAACCAAGCGAAGCAGTATATCCAACCCGATGCGTACAAGTCGGGTATGGTATCCTCACACAATGATTTATTTAAACAGCGTAACCGGGAACTCGTAAAAGAGATGATGCGCTAGAGCCGATGCATAAAGTGGTGAATAGAGTTGGGAACAAACAGACATGGTCTTCATTAGATCATGTCTTTTTTCTTGTCGTTATAGCGGTGTTATATAAGCTATTAAAATGAAACTTCATTGGCTCTTTGGGGCTGATGAAGTTTTTTGTGTAACTTTTGGCAGGGTCAATACGTGTATAGGGTGAGGGGGGAGGCAATGAAACGAGACGACTTGGACCGGATCTATCAAAAATATATGAAAGACGTTTATCGTTACTTGTACTCTCTCTGCCGGGATCATCATATGACCGAGGATATACTGCAGGAAACCTTTTACCGCGCATATTTGCACTTGGAAAACTGCAAGGATGATCAAGTAAAGCCGTGGCTGTTCCGAGTGGCTTATCATGCGTTCATAGATGCAAAGCGGAAAAACAAACGCACCATAATTCAGGATATCGGATTTTTCAACACATTATCTCAGCCTAGTACGTTGGAGAAGCAAGTAATGGAGCAAGAACGGTGGGACGAACTGAAGCTGGCGATCGACGAGTTGCCGGAACAACAGAAGCAGGCCATTTTACTGTATGAATTTCACCAGATGTCATATCAGGAGGCATCGGATCTGATGAAGGTGGGGCTGTCTCATTTTAAAATACTACTGTTTCGTGCGAGACAAAAACTTCGGCAACAGAAAGGGAAGGGTGGGTCAGAATGAGTGACGATTTTCGGCGGAAACTACAGGATTACGAAGAAGGTAAGCTGTCTGAAGAGGAACGGGTGGAGATCGAGAAAGAGCTTGAGAAAATGGAAGCCTATCAGGCGCATTTGGATGAGTTGCTGGGGAAGGAGCGTGCCGGGACCGACAATCAGGCAGAGACGCGTCTCGAAGGGGAAATTATACGGCGAGGGAAATGGAAAGCGCGTTTGAATACGGTTTTAAGTGTGTTGGTCATATTCATTTTGGTTTCGTGGGCCAGTAATATTTTTAGTTCTATTTATTATGGTGAGGGTAACCCTAGCCGAAGGGAAATCTATAGTGATGTGGCTTCTTTTGCGATCGCGGTAACCCACCCGAATGTGAGTGTTTTCTTAAACAGTAATACGAATGGATTTTTCAATTTTGAGCTGACCGGGGATATGAAAAAGCAGGTGGGTGACGAAAGGTATAAGATTGGCGATTACTCGTTGTCCTTTAGGTTTGGAAAACCGAATATACAGCAGATGACATGGTCCAATGATTATCAAAATAACAATTATTTTAAGCTTCCTGAAGAAACTTACGAAGATATGGAGCAGGATTGGAGTACATTAGAGAAACTTCCGGAAGGAACCGTAGCCGAAGCCTATGTATCATTGGACCGTTTTTTTTCGACCGATGAGATATTGAAGCAGTTAGAGGGCAAGAACATGGATCCCGTATGGTTTGCGGTAGATGCCGGGTTAGAGGAGAATGATCTGATCGGATTTCCTTATAACCCGATGTGGCACCACGATGATTTAACGATTACGAGCTACAAGGAAGAGAAATCAGGCTGGTTTGGCAAAACGGTTATGCAGGGAGGCGCTTATCCGCCTGTTGAGGAATACGGAAGCGGTGATTTGAGAAATGAGAATTTCATAAAAACACTTCGATTGATGCAAGATCACTCGTCCATTACCCGGAGGATTGCTCCGTTCCTAAATATCGAACAAGTCACGCAGTATGTTGAGTCGAATGGTGTTAACATCTATGGAGTTGTGATTACGGGACCGACAAAAGAGCTGTTAAAGCTCAAGAAAGAGCCCTGGGTAAGGGATATTCATATGGGAGAAGCCCATTTATGGAATTGGCAGGATAGATAATAAATTAGAAAATAATGGTTAGAATTCAAAATCGACTGGAACACCAGAGATTCAATGTACAGCCTTAGGCTATGGCATTGGATCTTTTTTTGTTAGCTTCCGAAGTCCAGTTAGACTTCGGAAGCTGCTCTTTTTGCTTAATGCTTCGTAATGACCTCAATGATTGTGTCCCACACTTCCCGTGGTAATTCGTGCCCTATACCTTCCAGTGTAGTTAGGGAAGCCCCAGGGATGACATCCGCCAGGTGAACACCATGTGCATAAGGAATGATGGGGTCGTCCGTGCCATGGATAACTTGCGTTGGAACACTGATTTCTGCCGTTCTGCCAAGATAGGATTCACCGCCGGCAATAAGTCCGTGATTATTTAAGCTGGCTGCATTGTCGGAGTGTTCCCATTCTTCCTCAGCCAGTCGGGCTATTCTTTCCTCATCAAAAGGATATTTTCGACCGGTAAGCACGTTCCACCTACCGATCGTAAATTGAATAAACGCTTGCTTATCCGACAAGTCCATGGCGGCATTCTCGGCGAAATACTTCATCACCTTTTCCTCGATCTCGGGCAGATGAGAGGCAAAGTTCGAAGTCATTATGAGCGTAATGGCGGACACTCTGTCCGGATGACGCAGAGCAATCATTTGGGTTAGCATCCCGCCCATGGACATGCCCACGATATGCGCCTTTTCGATTGCGTAGGCATCCAGGATGTGTATAGCATCATCCGCCATGTCCTCAAAGGTGTATTCCGGATGGCCCGGTTCATACGTTGTAGAGCGGCCCACATCACGGTTATCATAACGGATCACAAACCGGCCTGTGTCGCCTAAACGTTGACAAAATTCTTTTTCCCACCAAATCATGGAGGACTGAGCTCCCATGATGAGTAAAACAGCTGGATCGCTGCTGTTTCCGAAGCTTTCCGTATAGATGTGGATTCCGTTACTTTCAATTCGTTGTTTCTTCATAGATAATTCCCTCCACGGTAATAAAAATAAAAAACACAGGCAAAGTGCCTGTGTCACCAGTAGTCGGAAAAAGACAACAAATAAAAGAACATCTCAGGATGCTATATATGTCTTGAAGCGACATAAAGTCCCGTTCATGGTTCCGTTATTATATATCATCAAATAAGGTTAGTTACCTGTAGGTAGACCATTTTCCGATTACATGCACACACAGCACAGCCCAAATCAAGTGCTATTATCTCAATGCGCAATGAACAATCGAAAAATTAGTTAACCACACGTAACCCTCCGTTCCTATGAATTAATGCCATGGTAACATAACACGGTGTATACTAACAACCATTAATTTACAGGAAAATGTCTGGCTGAAGAATATCGGTTCGAACCTTGAAACGCCGCAATGCTCCGTGCAATCAGGAACTGTGCGCTGTAGTAGGTTGTCATAATGAGCACATCGGAATAAGAAATGTCAGATACAAACATATTCCAGGACAGAATCGAGTCAGAGATCACAAACAGAATGCTTCCGGCGATTGCCCACAGGTTGCCGGTCATGATGGCTGACCACAGCATGAGGGATATCACAGTAATGTATGCCAGTACCGGGATGATCAAAGACTCTTGTCCGTTCAATTGCAGTGCAGCGATAAGTTCCTTACCGATGAAGAAAGAATACACCGCAATAGGTACGATGCAGGCGAAACGGATGACAGAAAACTTCCATCGGGTAAAGAAGCCCATCATATAAAACAGATGACCGATCAGGAATGCGGCCAGTCCGAACTCGAACCACCATATGATCAGACCATCGCCCAGCATGCAGAAGAACAATCCGGTCAACATCATATAGTGTATACGTGTTTTTGAATAAGGCATATGCAGGTAGGCATAACCGATAATCAGCATCATAGGAATCAACTTGAACAAAGTTTTGATCGCTACTTGGTCGGATGGAATGAAGAAAATGTAAAGAATGCTCATCAAGAGGATGATCAAAGGCAACCCGTATTTTTTCATAATAGACACGTCCCCCCGAAAAAATGTACTGCAGTACACTTCCACCATATGCCCCGGGAATCCTCTTTATATTGAGTTTTTCATAATAAAAACAGCCGCGCTATGCAGGACGTATCCCGTACCTCACACGGCTGTTTTTTCGATTGAATGTTATTTTTTGTGATTATCGTTAAGATTTCTGCGCTATACCGAGAACTTCACGTCGGAGATCCTCCTTGATCTCTTCAACTTTGTCATGATTAACAAAAGGTACATAGATCTCTTTAAGCAGATCCAATTGTGATTTGGCATTTGTAAGATGCTGGATTGATTCTTTCATTTTGGCCGAATAACGCTGTTTGAAGTCATTAAGAACTTCGGCATGCTGTTCATCCGTTCCCGGTTGAATGCAGCGTGCATACGTATCGACGATCTCATCGGATGGTCGGTCAGGGAAGTACTCATGCGGTGCTGTGCTGTCAAAGATCGCAAATCCGGCTTCTCTCACAATAACCATATCGAGACTGTTCGGATCAAAACCGCAGTGGTAGATTTCCACATCGAACCCTCGTTCCTCACCGGCTGCTGCTATTTTCTTGAGCATGGTTGATTTGCCGGAACCGGCTCGCCCCTTTACGAGATACCTCTTCAAGCCGTTAGTCAGATCGGGGACATAATCCACTGCTCCTTTTGGAGTTGCTGCTCCAAGGAAGCGGTGGTCTACGCGGGGCTGTTTCTCCAGCTTTTGCTCACCATACAATTGTTGAATATATTCGTCAGTCATCTCATTAGCAGCACCAAAATCCATATTGTGTATATACAGTTTTTCCCAATCATCATGTATACGAAGAGCTTCCGCAAAACCGGCGTAGGCATCCTCATGGAACTGCTTTATTTGGAGATTTAGATTTTTAATTTTACTTTGGGAGCCGCTCAGCCCTTCCAGGTCAATACAGGTATCGTCCAGGTTAAGATACTGGATAGCTGCTCCTGTCTCATCAACGTCCATGCCCCGGAAGGCCGCGCCAGTGATCATACCGGTCTTCAAACCAGGAGCGATCCAACCGTCAATTGAATCATTATCCGAAGCAGAGTGCAGGATCCACAGCTCATAGCCGAGTCGGGACGCTTCGTCTCCGATAACCTGTATGAGATTCGTATTACCGCTGCCGGGGGAACCATCGACGATAAAAAGAGACTCTATTTCCTGCAGGGAAGAGTGAAGAAGGCTCGTAAAGCCGCGGGCCGTATTGCCGCTTGTAAAGAAGTTTCTGATGACTTCAGTCATAACTATCACACCTTTCTAGGCTGCTGTCATGGGTTTACTTCATGGTATTATCTTTGGGCGAAAAAGGTGCGGAGTATTCCTGAACGATTCTGTTTCACAAGAGGCAAAGGAAGAGTCAATAACTACCCTTGTGTTCATCATGGAATTTTGGGACAATAATAATCAGAATATTGATGTATATAGATTGAACTAATGAAATAGAAGAACTTCGGGCGGAGAATAATCCGCATTCGTAGTGATGCTCAGGCTAAGAATCTTTAGTTCAACATATAGAGTAAGATTAAATTTTACTGTTTTCGTAAAAAGAAAGGACAGATAAATGAACAAACCATCCATATATGGATTAACTTTAGATCAACTGGCTTCATGGCTTGAAGAACGAGGACATAAGAAATCTCGCGCAGCACGGGTATGGGACTGGCTATACCGGAAGCGGGTCACGAGCTTTTCGGACATGGCGGACGTTAATGAGGAATGCCTTCAGCTTCTTGAGGATCATTTTTCTATATTGACGCTAGAAGTGCACACGAAGCAGGAGTCTGCAGACGGTACTGTAAAATTCCTGTTCAAGCTGGTGGATGGCAACCTGATCGAGACGGTGCTGATGCGTCATAAGTTTGGATTGTCCGTGTGTGTCACCACCCAGGTTGGCTGTAACATCGGCTGCAGCTTCTGTGCGAGCGGACTTATTAGCAAGAGTCGTGATCTGTCCAGTGGAGAAATCGTTGAACAGATCATGAAGGTTCAGCATCATTTAGACGAAGCGAACAACGATGAGCGGGTGAGTCATATCGTTGTTATGGGAATTGGTGAGCCGTTTGATAATTTTGAGAATATGTCTGACTTCATTCGTGTTATTAAAGACCATAAAGGTTTAGCGATCGGACCGAGACATATAACCGTTTCAACGAGCGGACTGGCTCCCAAAATTATTGAATTCGCTGATAGCGATTTGCAGGTAAACCTGGCGATTTCTCTACATGCGCCAAATAATGAGCTTCGTACCCGAATTATGAAGATTAACCGTGCTTATCCGCTGGAAAAACTGATGCCAGCCATTGATTACTATCTTGAGAAATCCAACCGGAGAATTACGCTGGAATATATTTTGCTGAAGGATGTTAATGATCAGAAGGAGCACGCGCTGGAGCTTGCAGAGCTTGTGGGCAACAGAAAAAAATTGGCGAACGTGAACCTGATCCCATACAACCCGGTAGATGAACACAGTCAATACCAACGCAGTACACAGGAATCGATCACAGCCTTCTATGATACCTTGAAAAAGCAGGGAGTCAGTGTCAGTGTCCGTCTTGAGCATGGAACCGATATTGATGCTGCCTGCGGACAGCTCAGAAGCAAACAAATTAATAAAGCATAGTAAGGCTTTTTAAATAACATCAGGGGAAGCAGCAAAGCGTATCGGATTTTTGTGGTACGCTTTTTTTCTAGCATGACATTCCCGGCTTTCATAATAAGGAGGACTTTCATATATGCATACCAAATCCAGTTTATTGAAAGAACTTGAAGACTTGGGTATTGACCGGACAGGAACTCTTCTTGTCCATTCTTCTATGAAAAGTATTGGTGAAGTTGAAGGAGGCGCAGAAACGGTACTAGATGCCCTATCGGAATATATGGAGGGTGGATTGCTTGTCCTGCCTACCCATACATGGTCGTATATCAAGGCCGATAACCCCAAATTTGAGGTGGAACACTCGCCTTCCTGTGTTGGGATTCTTCCAGAACTGTTTCGCAAGCGTACAGGAGTAATCCGTTCATATCATCCGACCCACTCCGTGGCGGCTCTTGGAAAGGATGCTGCAGCATTTACCGAAGGGGCTGAACGATTCGACTCGCCATGTCACCGGGAATCGGTATGGGGCAAGCTTCTGGATCGTAAGGCGACCATTATGCTGCTGGGTGTGGACTTGCGACGGAATACTTTCATTCATGGCATTGAGGAGTGGGTAGATGTACCAGGCCGCCTTACTGAGGGACATGAGGCGCTGTATACGGTGCTGGAAGACGGTACGGAAATTCCGGTACCTTCTCGCAGACATGCTGGCCCAGCCTCTTCTGAATATTTTTGGAAGGTGGATGAGCTGCTGGAGGAACAAGGGGCTATGTACAAAGGGAAGTGGGGAGATTCGGTTGTACGGGTGTGTGACACGGTAAAGTTAACCGACATTATCTCGCCTATGCTGCGGGACAATCCACTTCTGTTTTCAGACAACGAGCCGCTTCTGCGGTAGGCTTAATGAACACAGTTCTCCGATTTAGGGTACAATGGAATAAACCAAGATAATAGGAGCTGTAAAAATGTCTAAAGAAGAAGAGGTAATTGTCACCGCCGAGGGTTACGCCAAGTTGGAAGAAGAACTGAAGTATTTGAAAGGGCCCAAACGTAAAGAGCTGGCAGAACGCCTGAAACTGGCTATCAGTTATGGTGATCTGAAGGAGAACAGTGAGTATCACTCCGCGAAAGATGACCAGTCGTTTATGGAGACCCGAATCATCGTGCTTGAAAAGATGTTGACCAAGGCCAAAGTCATTGACGCGGACAATTTGAACTTAGACAAAGTTAGTGTGGGCTCTGTCGTTGTCTTAAATGATATTGAATTTTCTGAAAAAATTAAGTACCGGATCGTTGGACCGGCTGAGGCGGATGTTGCAGATAATAAAATATCCTACGAAAGCCCGCTGGGTAAAGAGCTGATGGGTAAAGAAGTGGGAAGCGTTATTCATGTAAGTGCCCCTATGGGGATCATTAAATACGAGCTGCTTGAAATTAAAGCGGACTAATGAAACACAAATAAATAAGGGGGTGTCTCAAAAGGTCTGTTGACCTGGGACGCCCCCCTTTTTCTGTTATATAAAAAGACGAGCTGCATTTGGCTCGTCTTTTCTTGTTGTTGCGGTATGACGTAACTGTGATCTTTTAAACCTGGATAAATAGACTGAACTCCTGACCGGTCTTTTCGGGCTCTTGAGCCATGGTGTAGCCATGCTTAACAACTTCCTCAGGCACGTTACGGAAGGCGGACGGGCAGTCAGAAATGACTTGCAGCAGTTGGCCTTTCTTCATATCGCGCAGCGTTTCCAATGTGTAAATAACAGGATAAGGACAAGATTCTCCTCGAAGATCAAGCGTGAAATCAACGGACATTTGTATAATCCCCTTTCTTAAATCCAACGCCGAAGCGGTAGTTTTTTTGCCAATAGACAGCAATGGTGAAGCCGATAGCCAAGACGATCAATGTGACAGCGAGTGCGGCAGCAGGGCCCATCGTTGTAATCAGGTTCACCGGCGATCCGCTCTTCACGAGCAGGTTATAAACACCCATATGATCCCAAGCGTAAGCAAGGCCGGTAGCTCCCAGAATGTTGCCGACAAATACAGGTAAAAAGACAATCTGACCCTCCATCAACCGGTACATCATACCTGTTTCGCAGCCGGCAGCCATTACGATACCGATGCCGAACAGCAAGCCGCCGACAAAGGTGCTTGGAGCGGCAATTTTCGTAATCGGGTCCAGCCCGTATACGAGGATGATCACCAGGGTGGCGACGGAACTGACTGCCATACCGATCGTGATTGCTTTTGTCATTGTAGCACGTCCGCTAATCCACAGGTCGCGGAAGGCAGATGTGAAACAAATCTGGCCGCGTTCGATCAAGATACCAAATGCAGCACCGAAGAGGGCAGCTGTGCCCAACATGTTACGCCCAGTTACAAAGAAGTACACAATAAGTCCAACATAAGCAAGTCCGAGAACAGCTCCGACAAGGGGCTGAATGTTGCGTCTCGGTTTAGCGGCAGGAGCCATGCTGCCTTTTTTCAGGACAGGCTTGCCTTTCCACCATCTTGTGTTTACGACTTTGGCTCCCAGGAATGTACCGATTGCAGTCGCCACAATGAAAATCCAGGAGTGAAAAGAGAATTGGGGAACCCCTGTAAAGAAGGCTGCCAGGTTGCAACCCAGTGCAAGCCGCGCGCCGAAACCGGCAATAATTCCACCGGCAAATCCCTGCACATAACGGCGCTTTTGCTTCGGAATCCGGATCTTGAAGTTGCTGCTAAGCAGAATGGTGATCATGGCACCAATAAACATGCCCCACACAATCCAACCATCAGTCCGTGTCCATGTGGTTCCATCCATATGAACGAGATTGAAATATGCCCAATCCGATATATCCACCCCGAAAAATTCCAGTATATGACCTCCCAGCCGGGTAAATTCGCCGGTTACCGCCCAGACGGTTCCGGTAATTCCGAAATAAACCGCACTTAGGATGCCTGCGATGCTCATGACCAGGTAAGGGCTCCAATAATTTCCGAACCATTTGATGTACAAGTTTTTCACGGTCTCTATATCTCCTCAATCGGTAAGAGTCTACAACCCTTCCATGTTTGCTGAAAAAGCACAAGTTTCATTTTACTACAAACATACGCTGCTTGGGGCATAATTTTGACCTGATATTTTCTCCTGTGGAGGGGTTTAAGAGTGAGATCCGAATATTTGGAATTTTTGGAGGCAGGACTCCAGAACGAAATATTCAGAACAACCTGATGTCTGAAAAAATAATATAAAAGGCCCAGGAACAGTCGATTTCACTCAAAAGGACGATGTTTTTCCGTATTCTGCGACAAGGTGTGATAGCAAAAGGGTATCTATGTCGACAAAATGCTCAAATGAATGACATTACGTTCCACTTGCTGGATTGTACATGCCAATATTCCAAATTCTTCATAATATAGTAATATATCAAAATAGGTGATACTATATTTCCAAAATTAACTATATAACATAGGAATCCATATGATTACGAAAGGAGAAGAGTGCGAAGCAACATGACCGGTGTACATAACCCAAGTTGATATTATAAGAGAATCGAGGGAGTTCATTGAAAAAGAAATCATTTTTCCGAAAATTACCCATAGTCTCACTTGCTCTACTACTGTCAGCTAGCTTTGCTGTTCCGTCAGTTGGCTACGCCGACCTGAATCCGGATATTCGCTCACAGATTGAGTTGAAAGCGGTTCAAAGTGGTGTACATGCCGAAGAAACGGCAGAGGCGTATATTTCACCTGAAATCAGCACCTCTTCTTCGAGAGAGATTAATGTCATTGTGCAGCTCAGCAGTGAGCCTGCTGCCGTCGGCAAATTTGCTGCCCACATGGGGCTTCGCAGCATGTCGGCTGCCTCGATGGAATCAGCTGCAACAAGGGAGCAGTCATCCTTTGAGGATCAGGCCAAGAGACTCGGTATCCCGATCCAGGTCAATTACCGTTACAATACGGTGCTGAATGGTCTGGAGGTTACGGTTCCCGCCGACCGGATTCCAGAGCTGGCGGCAATACCCGGTGTGAAATCCGTATACGAGAATAAAACGTATTATTCCATTCCTGTGCAAGAAGCGCCTGTTTTGTCCGCAGACCAAGCAACCTATGATAATGCTCCGCTGGACCAGATCAACGTTCCGGAAGCGTGGGCTAAAGGCTTAACGGGCAAGGGTCTGAAAGTAGGCGTTATAGATACTGGCGTAGATTACAAGCATCCGGACTTGATTGATGCCTATAAAGGCGGGTGGGATTCGTTCGAGCAAGATAATGATCCGTATGAAGAGCCGCCGATATCTATCGAGGATGATCCCTTTGGAATAGGATTTGCGGGAACGTCTCACGGTACACATGTATCCGGTACGGTTGCGGGTAGAGCGGCTAATAAAAACTCTGATATATATCAAAAAGGGGTAGCCTACGAGGCCGACCTTTATGTATATAAGGTGCTTGGGCGAAATGCCGAAACGGGTCGAGCATCGGGTTCTTCAGCCCAGGTCATTGATGGCATTGAAAGAGCTGTAAAGGACGGCATGGACGTGATCAATCTCTCTTTGGGTTCAGATGTAGAGAAGGACGCGAACTCGCCGGATTCGATGGCTGTGAATAACGCTGTATTATCTGGTGTTGTGGCAGTAGTAGCGAACGGTAACGCGGCAGACAAAGGTCCTTATTACTATTCAATGGGTTCACCGGCAGGTGCACAGCTGGCGATCTCTGTCGGCGCTGTAACGAGCCCTAGTTATTACTTTAACGCTTCGGCTTCCGTCACGCAGGCCACATATCAGGGGGAAGCTGAACCTACGGTCAGTGCAACCGAAGCGACTTACTCGGATATGGACCTTAATGTGATGGGCTGGAAGGTTGCGGGGGAGGACTTTGCTTCTATTCTGGGAACCGAGCCGATTGAACTTGTATATGCGGATTTGGGACAGGCTGAGGACTTTGAGAATCTGGACGTTAAGGATAAGGTTGTCCTTATTTCCCGAGGCAATTTGGCGTTTGTGGACAAACTGGCTAACGCCAAGCTGAAAGGCGCAAGAGCGGTGATTTTCTTCAACGGAAATACGAAACCGGGGAATGCAAATGAAGCGGATCTGTCGGAATCTATTGCAAATCGGGATGGTTTCATTGCCACCATTCTCGGCGAAAGTTTTGAATTTATCCCAACCTTTGATATGCAGGGAGCGTTAGGACGAGGGATTGCACGACAAATTGTGGGTCATCCGGATGAGGCTGTAACCGTCACGTTCGGAGGGGCTTATCCGCGGATCGATGTGAGAGGCGATACGATGGCTTCCTTTAGCTCACGCGGACCGAACGCAGACGGATTTCTGGGCATCAAGCCGGATTTGGTAGCACCGGGTGTTAACATCCGGTCGACATGGCCGGCCTATGGACTGGGTAATCCTGACGCTTCTTATGATGAAGCGTATAACCGAAACAGTGGAACAAGTATGGCTTCACCGCATGTAGCCGGACTAGCTCTTCTGCTTTTGCAGCAGAATCCGGATTGGTCGCCGTTTGATGTGCGCGCTGCTTTGGCGAATACATCGGACTCCCTGTTTGACGAGAACAATCAGTTGTATGATGTATATTCCCAGGGTGCAGGACGTGCTGATGTAGGTAGTGCTTTGGAAACACCGGCATTGCTGCAAACAGTAGAACAGCTTACCATTCTGGACAAACAGCTGAATCCGAAGCAGGTCGTGAATTATGGATCGTCTGCAAGCTTCGGCATTGGGAAAGCTGGAAGCGGTGCTCAGATGATGGAGCTGCAACTGAAAAATATTTCGGGAAGCAAGGTTCAGTATAAGGCAACTATTGAATTGCATGACAGTGTTACATCCGATCCGTTGAACCCGATTAAGACGCCGGATGTAAATGGAATATCAGCTAACCTGGTTGGTATCAGTACAGAGGGAACCATATCGGCGGAAGCGGGAAAAAGTCAGCCGTTCTTCCTGTCGGTCGAAAGGAAGGATACAGCTGTAGATGGAGTATATGAGGGGGCTGTTGTGCTGGAGGCAAGCGGCTTGCCGTCACTGCATCTTCCATTCTCTTTGCATGTCGGTGAAGCACCTCCGGCTACTGGATACGGCATTCAGGAACTGTCCTTTACCCCTACGGTCATTACACCGAATGGGGATGGTAAGCATGATTCGGCTAATCTGTCCTTCCGGATTACGGAAGACGTAAACTACATGCGGTTACTGGTAATAGACTTGCAAGGTAATGAGCTCGGTATCGTAGGCGAATTCATAAAAGAAGACGACACGGGCGGAATCGAACTGCTCGATCAAGGCTATTACAAGATACCTATTGATGGTACCTACACGAAGTTAGATAAGAATGGCAGCCCTGAAGTAGATAAGGATGGAAAGTGGGTGAAAAGCAAACTCAAAGACGGGACGTATTCAATTGGTGTATATGCTTACTTGATTGGAGACAAGGGCTTGCTCAAGAAGTATGAAGCCTACAGAGCGTTCCGGGTCGATAATACGCCGGCGACGAATCCAGGAGACGGAAACGGCTCCGGAGGCAATAACGGTGGAGGTAGCAGCGGGGGATCTGGCGGTGGTGCAGGAGGAAGTTCAACCACTCCGACACCGACACCAGGCCCAGCTCAGCCAGCCCCTTCAGGAGCGCCGGCATTACAGTCCGTGATGAAGCAAGGACAGGTCGTTAAGAGTGTACCGACTGCAGCGGTTGTTAAAGATCAAATTCAGTCTTTAACTGTGAAAGATGAGGATTTGCAGGCTGCTGTGAGTGCAGCAGGCACAAGCCCGTCAGCCATTGTACTGTCAGTTAGCAAGCCGGAAGGACAGACAACCAAGGCCGTTCTTACACCTTCCCAGTTGGCGATATTGTTAAAGTCAGCAACCGGAAGCAGCCTTATTATAAGTAATACAAGCTCTTCGATGTCCGTACCTATAGCGGTGTTGAAATCAGTGCCTGCCGGATCAAGCCTAGAGCTGATCATTGGTAAAGGTGACTCCTTCAGCGGAGTGTTTACGAAAGGTTTTCCAGGTGTAACGTTGATAGGGTCTCCGGTCACTTTCGACATTCAAACGGTCAATAGTGGAACAAATAAAGGGATTAAATTACCGGCAGGTCAGAGGATTCTCAGCTCCTTCACCGTACCTGGGCAGCTGGAAGCTTATTCGGCAGGTGTCCTGTATGCGGAAGATGGCAAGGTAAATCCGGCACCATCTGTTCTGACGAAACAAAAAGACGGAACTACGGTGGTAACCGTGAGTCGTTCGGGCGTATCCACTTATGCTGCGGCCTCACGCCCGGTGAAGTTTACTGATATTTCGTCTTCATATGCTCAATCCCAGATCAAAGCGCTGGCAGGTAAACTGCTGATGAACGGTACATCGGAAACGACATTCTCACCGAAGAACAATGTAACCCGTGCAGAATTTGCGTCGATGCTGTCCAGAGCACTTGGTTTGACACCATCTACGGCGACTCCGTTTACAGACGTGAAAGCAGGAAGCTGGTATGCAGGTCACGTTGCCGCCGCTTATGAGGCGGGACTTATAGGTGGACATGCCAATGGAAGCTTTGATCCGAATGCGAGCATCAGCCGTCAGGATATGTCTGTCATGCTTGCCAAAGCAATCGCTCTGCTTCAGATTGAGCCGAAGGCTGAAGGGCCAGCCCGCGTACCTTATGGGGATGCGGCATCACTAGCCCGTTATGCACAGCAAAGCATTGAAGCTGTAACAGCGCTCGGCTTGATGAACGGTGAAACTTCGGGGGGTGTATCCTACTTCCGTCCGCAGGCACCGACTACGCGCGAGGCAGCGGCAAAAGTACTGTACATTCTTCTTCAGAAGGGAGAATTGATCAATTAAATTTAGAACGAATTGAGAGAGAGCTGGCGCCGAAGCTTTTAACTTCGGAGCCAGCTCTTTCGTTCTGGGTTAATCTTCATTTAGAATGAAGTCACAATAACTCCTGCCGACAGTTTTCTGCTGGAAATGACCACGCTAAGCCCCAGCAGTGCCTATTTAATTCTTAACCATCGTTATAATGTGTATAATGATAGGTATCGTGTTTTGAAAGGATGATCACATGCTAACGATAAAAGAATACACTGCTGAATTTGTTAAAGATCCGTTCGGAATATTGACTGGTAAAAGGTATGAATATGTGTTTGATCTGGACGTTCCGGAAGATGACGAGCTGTTTCGAGAGAATGGAGTTTATGTACGTGTCATCTTTTTATCCGATGAAGACCAGTCCCGAATTGTGAAATATGATTTCTACGAGAGAACGAGCGATTTGTATCTGGACTTTGATATGGAACCTGAAGAAGAAGAGCAGCTGGCTGCCTTTTGCAAAGATAATATACCGGATTAAATAGCAAAATAGAGTAAAGGGCATTCCTGCGGGGGTGTCCTTTCTCTTTGTGCGGTTCTGAATGATCATGCATAGGTGCTGTGATAACACCAGTTATCTTATGAATTCTGCATTACATTGAAGTATATGGATTTCTTCGGCATAATGAACAAAAAAGATATCGAGGGGAGTGTATCTATGCTCAAAGAGCGTGTAGAGTTTCTATGCAAGAAGAAGAATATCTTGCGAAAAGAGCTTGTTGAGGGTCTGGTAACCCAGGCTCATTTTGCTAACATTCTGGCTGAGCGGTACCCGTTCGTAGAAGATTTGGTCGAACAAATAGCGCAGCGCCTGGGAGTTTCCATGTCTTATTTATCAGGCGCAGCAGCAGCGGATGATCGCACATTGGAACAAGCGGAAGTCATCTTCCAGGAGTTGTCTCAACAGTCGGTGACTGAGCAACAAGTGGATGCCTTGGAGGATCGGCACGATGCCCTGACCGTCGAGTTCACCACGGCGCTGATGAAGGCTGTGTATTATCAACGGATGAATGATCAAGCAGCTTTCGATTATTTACATACATCTTATTTGAATTTTTATCTCGAAAAGTACGGGCGGGCTGACGAAGTGGATGTGCCGTTGCCTCTCAAGAAGGCACTGTTGTTTTATAAAATTCAGTATTTCCGGTCAAAAAATCATTATTATGACGTTCTGAACGAGGCAACAAGATTATCCGACCTGCTTGATAAGGGATCTGAAATTTGGCTGACTGCACAAAATATTAAAATGGAAGCCTACACTTACCTCAAACAATTTGAGCAGGCCAAGCAGGTGTTCGAACAGACGATGAGATATGTGTATGAGCACCGGCTGTTTCACCGCCTATCCGGATTATATGTTTCTTACAGCGGTTACTGCTTCTCGATGGGGATGACTCAGGAGGCGCTGCTGGCACTGTCCATGGCGGAGGCCAATCTGGTCTATCTGAGTCATCAGGGGGACGTGATGCCGACTATACTGCACAATCGGATCATTATGCTGACACTGTCTGGTGAGTTGAAGAAGGCAATGGATGAAATCATTCGCTTTGAAGAGATGATTCATCGGGAGCCGGAGGAAGCGCAGTTGCAGCTCAGACCGGTTACACTTGTATATCGCTGTGAAGCCGCCTTGGTGCAGAGAAATTGGGGGCTGTTGTCACAGGAAGCCGAACATTTGAGAGGATCTTGTAACAACGAGGATCAGCATATGTCTCTTGCTTTTTATGAATGCCAGCTGTCCCTCGCCCAAGGCGATAAGGAATCTTTTCTGAAATATGCGCTGGAGTGTTTACCATATTATGAGTCCACCGCCCAAGCCCTCCGTTTGGAGGTATTGTATGAAACGCTGGCGGCTGTATCCGAAGAGCAGCGACGCTATAAGGAATCATCACTTTACTACCGCAAATTGGTGTATTTACTGCGGAATAACAAGGCAGATGGGGTTGAAATCAAGTCTCAGGAACAAAACAAATAGTTACAGAAAGCAGTAAGCTCCATTTGGAGAACAAAGTTTTGTAGGAGAGCCCCCTTTTTAACAATAAAACAGCTTTAAAATTGTAATTAAGATCTCTAATCTCACTTTCTTTTATATGTATTGATTTCTATTGTTTGGTAAATGGGTGGACCCTATACTTAAAGTACAGTAGAACAATATGAAAAAAAGGAGTGACTATCATGGGTTGGTTTAACAAAAATAAATCAAATCAGGATGCATTGGAGCAGGCCGATAAAGTGGTGAATAAAGGACTATCCGGTTTGTTGATGAAAAGTTTTGTACCGAAGGAGCATCGGGAACGGATCAATGAAAGTCTTCAGACGGCGAAACAGGCGCAGATGGCTGCTGAGGGAGCTATTCCCCTCACGGCAACCGCGGTCGTGCTCTCCGTGTCGGACACAGGGAAGCTGGTGAACTTTGATCCTATTGTGGTGCTAACGCTGGATGTGACGGAAACGAACGGAAGCCGATATCAGAAGACACAGGAGACGTTGGTATCTAAATTGCAAATTCCACGTATAGGAGATCGGGTAGCTCTGGGCCACAATCCGGCTAATCCTTCAGAGCTGATCTATATGGGATTATTGACACCCTAGCTGCGAAAGGGAGAATCATGGAGAAGAGGTATTTAAGTCCTAAACCCAATTGACCTGGATGAATGAGGTCGGTTGGGTTTTTTGGTGTATACATATCTCATTAAGTAAAAGAATCAAGTAATTGAAAGGAATAAACAAGTATGTTACCATGTGGATGGAAAATATTGTGGCGTTTTTTGAATAGTTCCATTTTCCCATAGGCTCTATATATGTGATGCCGGCTATTATACTCGGAGGGAAGTAACTACAGTACATGAACATTTTAAAAGTAAGTTTTCGGTCCATCACTGCACTTCTTATTGCTGCTTTGATCGTCCAATGGATTGTACCTTATCCGCAAGCCAAGACGGTTCAGGCTCCAGCCTCCTGCGGTTCGGGCTGCATCCGGTATGATATCGTAGTCATTGGAAGTGAAATACAAGGTGTTCTCCTTGCAAGGGAAGCCATGAAGCACGGACTTGATGTGGTTATTCTTGATCCGCGCAGTAAGCTGGGTGGAGAGTTGGTTTTGGGGCAGATGCATTTTTTGGACGAGCCTAACGATAAGAACAAGAAGAGTCTCGTGCAGGGTGACATCAAAGAGTTGTTTGATGGATTCAAGAAGGGGTCAATCCGTAAAGCCTCCGAGTTTAACAAGTACTATGACAAAATGATTAAGGGTATTCCGATAAAGAGCGGGATTGAGATTCAATCGGTGAAGACGGTTGCAGTCAAGGGGGAGAAGTCCCTTCAATCGCTGACTTACCAGATGAATGGCCGGAGCCATCAAGTACAGGCTGGTTACTGGGTGGAGAATACAGACTTTAATGCCTTGACCGGAAAGCTGGATGCCAAGCGGATACCAGGAATCGAAAGCTTATATCAAGGAAGCGGACATGATCCTGATCATATGGCGGCTACGCTTATGCTTCGATTTAAGAAGGTGGACTGGCGCAAGCTGCATCAAGCAATTTTGAATGATTATCCGCTTACCAACGTACAGAAGAAATATGGCCCGAACACTTATGTAGATTGGAACATTGCGACAGGCCTCAGTAACATTATGATGAAGTACAAGCCGCGTGATCCTCAGCTGGTGCTTAGAGGGATGAATACGCTCGATCAGGGGCATGGGGAAGTCATCATGAATGCTCTATTGATATATGATGTTGATCCAGCGGACAAGAAATCGGTTCAAAATGCGATTAACAAAGGAAGAGCTGAAGCGCCTTACGTACTGGAGTATATGCGGAAGAACATTCCGGGTTTCTCCAAGGCTGAACTGAATGGCTATCCGGAATACTTATATATCCGGGACTATAACCGGTTTGAGACGGAGTATGTTATGGAATATGAGGATGTGAAGAACAGCCGCATGTTCTGGGATAACGTCAGTATCGGTGGATATTCGATAGATCTTCAAGCTACGACCCGCATTCCGAAAGGCATCGGATTCGGCAAAACCGATCGGTACGGGATGCCGCTGCGCTCGTTTGAGTTGAAATCTTACGAAAATGTGCTGGTCATCGGTAAAAATGTAGGTGCCAGCATCAAGGCCTACGGCACTGCGCGGATCATGCCGAATACGGCATTGGCAGCCCAGACGATGGGCATCATTCTGGGTCGTGAGATGAAGGATAAGAGGCTGAAGGATCTTACCAAGGATGATTTCCTTCGGATTCATGCTTACTTGAAGAAGGATTATAATATCGTTCTGGATAAATAGAGCATGCAACAGTGAAGTATACAACGAAAAGCAGCAGGGACCCTTTAACCGGAAGGGGCCCTGCTTTTTTTTATGTGCGGAACTTCTAGTGTTTTTTAAATGAAAGTTAAACGCAGCTTAAACCCTTTTTAACTTCCTGATGCTACCATGAGAAGGAACTAAAAAGTTGACCATCAGGATAGAGAGGGGAAGTAAAGATGATACGAAATTTGCACAAGTGGGCTATCGTAGGTGCGATCTGTATGTTAGGAGGAACGATCCTGCCAATGACAGATTCTGTAGTGGCCGCAGCTGCCGTTCAACAACATAAGGATGAGGTAGCCGTATGGAAGCAATGGGTAAAAGAGAATGCTGTTCCTATGCAAATCGAGCCAGAGAATGTGGAATCCATAAAGAAGAAGGACGTATTTCAGGATTTGCAGTTTTTAAAACCGCTGCTGAAGGACAAACGAATCGTCAGTCTCGGGGAAGCATCGCATGGAGCATCGGAATACAATTCGGCTAAAGTGAGATTCGTTCAATTTCTTCATGAAGAGATGGGATTCGACGTCATTGCGTTCGAAACTCCGTTAGGAGATGCTACCGCTGCATATGCACGGATTGGTAAGGATAAGTCGGAAGAGACGATGAACAAGGCTGTTTACGGCGTATGGCAGGTGAAAGAGAACTTAGCGCTGTTTGAATATATCGCTAAGCAGAGCAAGACGGACCGGCCGCTCATTTTGACTGGTTTCGATGTCCAGGGGACGACGGAGCTGTTTATGGCGTTTGGGAAGGAGTGGTTTGACACAGTAGACCCGAAGCAGGGCCGTCGCTTCGAACAAGCTGAGAAGCTCTTTATCGAAGTACATAGCTATGATGACATGAAGAAGTTCCGTAACGTACAAAAAGATCTGATTCAGGAGTATAAGACGCTTCAAACATTCATTGTTAAAAATGAAAAGAAGCTGAATTCTCCAATGCCGCAGCATAAGGACATGGTACCGATCATGAAAAGGGTATTGCAAAATCGAATCGACATGTTGGATAACTATGTGGAGCACATGGTCCAGATGTTTGCTGACAAGGATACGAAGCACCTTCCGAAAGCGAGCTATCTTCGAGACAAGATGATGGCAGACAATGTAGCTTGGTTGGCAGAAGAGATGTACTCTGACAAAAAAATGATACTATGGGGTCATAATTACCATATTCGCAATCATAACTCGACAATGATTACCGAGCATAACGGTCTAGGATTTACTAATGACCCATATCCGACGATGGGCGAGATGCTTCCGGTGGAGCTGCAGCGTCAGCATTATGCAATTGGTCTGTATGCCTATCAAGGAAGCTCTCTGAAGAACAACAACGAGACGGAGGCCGTCCAGTTGCCGCATCCAGCTGGCAGTCTTGAAGATATTCTGAAGGCAAGTGGGCACCCTGCTTCGTTTGTTGATCTGGAGAATCAGTCGCTGAAGCAAGGGACAACGTGGATGTACACGCCTCGCGTTGCGAAGTCCTGGGGAGTGTTGGATGAAGTTATGATTGTCCGTGATCAATACGACGGTCTCGTGTTCATCGATACGATTCATCCTTCGAAGCGATGAAAACAAACCATTGACTAGATGATTGTCTAACATAGGGTCTGTTAAACAGAACGTGTAAAAAGGCGACAAATCAAGGGTGATTCTGTCGTCGTTTCATACATAAGTTTGTTTAATTAGGGCGTTTCTTGAATGTGGTTCGGTAGATAGATACTATTTTTATTCTTGACGGGAAAAAATGGATGTTATACACTGGATGAAATTTAATCGTAAATGCACACAGAATCCTACCGTTATCATAAGGGCATCATTGGTCGATGATGGCAGAGGAGCGTGCGCTTTTAACGGCACGAATCAGGGTGGTAACGCGGAAGAATACTCCGTCCCTTTTTGGGGGGCGGAGTTTTTTGTTTTTTCAAATTTGATGGAGGGAGATGAAGAGGATGTTTGAAAAGGTTGATCCACAGTATCTTTTAGAAGGGGTAGACGGCTTTATTCAAGAGGAGGTATCGTACAATCTGTTTTATCTGATTACCGGGTTTGAAGAAGCGCTAACAATCAAATCTTGTGATAGTAAAGTTCTGTTCGCCCAATCTCCAAGAGGAAATCCTTGGTTGTGGGTCAACAGAGACCTGCCGGAAGAGGAAAGGGAAAACGCGCTAAAGCTGCTTATTGAGTACTTGGATGAGACTCCGCTGACAGGAGTATCCAGTGAACCCCGGACGGCAGAGATGTTTGCTAATCTGTATGGGGCAAGGTATCACACAAGTATAAAAAGGCGTATGGACATGGAGGCGTATGCTTGCCCGCAGGTTGTAAAACCGGAGGGAGTGAGCGGGTGTTTGCGGTCTGCCCAGCTAGGGGATGTAGAGACGGTGGCGCAGTATTTGGCTGGATTTTCTGAGGACGGTTATGGAATCGTTGTAGACCCGGCAAGCCAGATGGAAGCTGCAGAGATAATGGTCTGTAAGGGCGGATTGTATATGTGGCTGGTAGACGATCGCCCTGTTTCCATGGCACAAATTGCGCATCGTTCTCCCAGACATGGACGGATCAATGCGGTCTTTACACCGAGGAATGAGCGGAGAAAAGGGTATGCTGGGGCTGTCGTATCAGGCTTGTGTTCCATACTGCTGGGTGAAGGGCTTGTACCGATGCTTTATGCGGATATGGTCAATCCTGCTTCGAACCGGGCGTATCAGAAGATAGGCTTTATCCAAAGCGGTCAAATTTCAGATATTCGTTTTGAATAGGTTTGACCTTAACTGGAAGGTGCTGGTATAATGGCGACGGAGATGTAGTGAAAGGGGAATTGAAACTTCATGGCAGGTACTTTGTAATGGTTATTTCATGAAATAGAACACCTTTATCGTGGATAGGATCACGGGATAGGTGTGTCTGTTCATACCATTACGAAGGACGCTAGGTAAGGAGTTATAAATGACCTGGCGAATACCTTTAGGGTATTCGTTTTTGTGTTTGTCAGATTCATCTCCTTTAACCCTTGCTGTTGCTTCCTTAAATATCAGGAGGAGTTATATATGAAAGCATTACAGGGTAAAATCGCAATCGTAACTGGAGCCAGCCGTCGGATCGGTATTGGCTCGGCTATTTGTCAGGCACTCGCTGAGGCGGGAGCCGATATCTTTTTCACGTATTGGCGGCCATACGACCGTACGATGGAGTGGGGAGAAGATCACGATTGGCCGCAGCTTCTTGTTAAGCAGCTGGAACAGGAAGGGGTTCGTGCGTATGGCATGGAAGCAGACTTGTCTCATCCGGCGACACCAAAGCAGATTATAGAGGAAGTCTTTTCGGTGCTTGGACCGCCTTCCATTCTTGTAAACAATGCAACACACTCGACCTTGGACGGTTATGAAAATTTGAGCGCTGACATTCTGGATGCGCACTATGCTGTGAACGTGCGTGGTACATGCATGCTCTGTGCGGAGTTCGCCAAGGCTTTTCAGCTCCCTTCTGGAGGAAGGATCATTAATATGACCTCAGGTCAGGATAAGGGGCCGATGCCGGGCGAGCTTGCTTATGTGGCTACCAAGGGAGCCATCTCTGCATTTACCGTCTCATTAGCTGCTGAACTGGCACCGCTGCAGATCACGGTGAATGCCGTTGACCCCGGTCCGACCGATTCCGGATGGATGAGCGAGGAGTTGAAGAGCTACCTGCTCCCAAGGTTTCCGATGAAGCGCATTGGTCAGCCTTCGGATGCTGCACGTCTGGTGAAGCTGCTGTCTTCGGATGAAGCTAGCTGGATTACCGGACAGATTATCCATTCGGATGGCGGATTTATGTGAATCCGATGTTTATGTATGTTTTGAGGCTAATATATAAGAAGGACCGACAGCATGCTGTCGGTCCTTCATCGTTATAAGGGCTAACTATGAAAGGCTGCTTTCTGAATAGCGCTGAAATAATTTTTGTTGATGTGATTGAAAAACATCTTCAAGGTTAATGTCATATTTATTGGCGATAACGATCAGGTTTCCCAGGACGTCACCAAGTTCCTCCACCAGTTCTTGTTTATGCTCAAGGTATGTACCGTTGTCTTCATCGGGCCGATCGCGTCCAATCTCCAAAGCTCTAATGGCCCGTGCCACCTCGCCCGTTTCTTCAGCTAAAAATCCGATTCGTATAAAGATATCAAGCTCAGACCACCCGCGGGATTCGTAATATTCTTTGACCCATTGTTGAAATTGATTGACGTCCATAGCTGTTTTCCTCCCCAAATGCAATAATTTAAATGAAGCAGATAATCATATATATTAAAGAAGTATAATTCAAAAAGAAAACATACGGAGGGACAACATGAAGAGAATTGCTGTATTTTGCGGATCTAGTGACGGTGCTTCACCAGCATATAAAGAAGGTGCTGTCCAGCTGGGCAAGGAACTCGCCAGACGGGGGATTACGCTCGTATACGGAGGGGCCAGTGTCGGAATTATGGGGACTGTAGCCGATGCGGTTTTGGAAGCGGGAGGGCAAGTGATTGGCGTCATTCCCCAAATGCTGGAGGACCGGGAGATATCTCATCGTAATTTAACGGAATTGATTGTAGTTGGTTCGATGCATGAACGAAAGACGAAAATGTCCGATTTAGCGGACGGATTTATTGCTCTGCCGGGAGGGCCCGGAACGCTGGAGGAATTTTTCGAAATTTTCACCTGGGCTCAATTGGGACTTCATCAAAAACCGTGTGGAATTTTGAATGTTAACGGCTATTACGACTTGCTTATTTCATTCTTTGATCATATGCATGGACAGCAATTTTTACATGAAAAATACCGTTCCATGGCTCTTGTTGATTCCGATCCGGCGGGTTTGATTGAGAAATTCAATACATATACCCCGCCTTCCGTGAAAACTTACATTAAGGAAGACCAAACCTAAACAACATAGAACAGGCGATGCACTATAAGGGGCCTGACCCCGAAACTCATCCACTAAGATCCCTCAATCAGAAAAATTCAGATGCATGAGCGATTAGAGGAATGATTCGTAGGCGTAGTGTCTCTTAACAGAGAATGGGGGTGTCCCAGGTCAACAGACCTTTTGGGACACCCCCATTCTTATTCCCAAGTGCTGACGGCAGTTTCTATTCCGTTATTTCATCGGTTCATAGTCTGCGACCACAAGCACATCCATGTGCCTTGCACCCCGGAGTAATGTTTTTGCGATATTCCCTTGACGTATCTGCTTCCAGGCAGCCCTTTTGGATTGGCCGATAATCATCTGGGTTGCTCCTGCTTCGTCGGCCTTTGCGATCAACAGATGAGGGATTTCTTTATGGTGATTTACCTTCAGAATTCCAAACGTTCCTCCTAAGCGCTCTGTCAAGGTGTGCAACGCCTCTAATCGCTCGGGGAGTTCAGGACTTTGCGACATATGCTCCACCTGAACAAAGGTCACATACCAAGTTGCTTTTAGGCGGTGGGCAATCCGGAAGCCACGCCGAATCAATCGTTCCGCTTGAGATTCGATGTCCACGCACACATAAATGACCTCTTGACGCCTCCAGGGTCCCCGGAGTGAGCTGCTTCGTTCCCATGATTCCAGTCTCTCATCCACATCATCTGCAATTTCCCTCAGAGCAAGCTCGCGCAGAGCGATCAGGTTTCCTGTCTTGAAAAAGTGGCTGAGCGCCTGATTCACTTTTTCCATATCATAGATTTTTCCATCCTTCATCCGCTGCTGCAGTGACTCAGGGGTCACATCAATGAGCTGGACTTCGTCAGCCAATCGTAAAATATGATCCGGCACGGTCTCCCGGACGCGGACACCCGTAATTTGCTCCACCGAATCATTCAAGCTTTCCAAATGCTGTACATTTACGGTTGTGATGACGGAGATGCCTGCGGCCAGTATATTCAGCACATCTTCATATCTTTTCTTATGCATGCTTCCAGGTACGTTGGTATGTGCCAGCTCATCCACAAGCACGACATCAGGATTCCGGGAGATAATGTCCTCGGTGTTCATTTCCTCAAGTTTTTTCTCGCGGTAGTCAATGATATTGCGGGGGAGGACTTCAAGGTCACCAACCTGATCTTGTGTATCCGTGCGCCCATGGGTTTCCAGTAATCCGACCAGGACATGCAGCCCTTTTTTGAGAAGGTCGTTGCCTTCCCGGAGCATTGTATATGTCTTGCCAACGCCTGGAGCGGCTCCGATATACACCTTGAACCGGCCCCGCTTAATCTGCTTGATCTTCTGGTCAATCTCCTGTGAGTTCAGCCGGTGGAACGGCTCGAATGGACCGGGAGGCGGGTTGATCTGGGCTGGAAGAATGCGTTCCCCGTCTGACTCGGCACGGTCGGCCACGATAAAAATATCAACGCCTCGTGTTTTTAGAAGCAGATCTTGAATGATGGAGCCTTGAAGCAACTCTTGCCAACGCGTCTGCTTCGAATGGCCGAGTACAATCCGGGTAACGTGATGCTCTAGCGCATATTGGACCAGTACATCAGCCAGCTTTCTTCGGGAACAAAGGGGAAGCTCGTCGAATTTTGCTCCGATTCGTTTGGCGAGCTTCACGATAGAGCGTTTGAAGGCAGCCTGCTCCTTGCTGAGCTCCTTATCCTGATTCACAAAAGTAACGACCAGCAGATCACCGTTCAGCCGCTTTGCAATCTGCTGTCCGCGGCGCATATAAATCGATCCGTTCCAGTGATATTGGGTGGATACCAATATCCGTTCATCGGCCCCTGATGGTCCGATAAGCCCCAGCTCCTTGCGATACCTTTCGAGGGATTCGTTAACACCTTCCGCTACAAGGCGCAGGGTTAGCTCCCGTAGTACAGCCAGATTGCCGTGCTTGAACAAATCGCTGTCTCCGCCGGATAATCCGTCGGCTGCGCGGACCAGCATCGTTTCGGGTGTTACGTCGATTAATACGACCTCATCCGCCAATTCCAGCGTGTCTGCCGGTACGGTATCAACCGCGCGAATTCCGGTCAGCTTGCTTGCAAGCTCCCGTACATCCTCCAGTTCATAAACGTTAACCGTTGTAATCACACTGATGCCGCGGCTCAGCAGGAATCGAATATCCTCGAGCCGGGTAGCATGTTGTGCTCCTTTCCGGTTACGGTGTGCCAATCCGTCAACGAGCAGCACCTCAGGATTTCGCTGCACCAGCAGCTCCAGATTTAAATCCTTTTTTTCCTCATTGCCCTTATACCAATGAATACTAGGTACCCGGTCCAGATCGCCGATCTGCTCTATCGTGTCCGGACGCCGCATGGTGGATACCGCACTAATGACAACGTCAA
Organism: Paenibacillus uliginis N3/975; assembly: GCF_900177425.1. Lineage (NCBI taxonomy): Bacteria > Bacillati > Bacillota > Bacilli > Caryophanales > Paenibacillaceae > Paenibacillus > Paenibacillus uliginis. Next base: position 124,397 of record NZ_LT840184.1, read on the forward strand.
TGCCTTGATTTTTTAGGATATGGCCTTCACGGAGCATATGATAGGTTTTCCCGGAGCCGCTTACGGCCCCGATATATACCTTCAACCGGCCTTGATGTAGCTTTGAGATGGACAGCAGGATTTCCTCTGGTGATTTTTTTCTGAACGGGTCCATGGATTTCTACGCTCCTTGCCACTTCATTTAAAAGGAGTAAAGCCGGACCCTTTAAGTGGAAGGGCCGGCTGCTATTGGGTTTTGCCTGAGCTTTTGTTACCTGATTATTTCAAAAGTTCACTTAGCGCAAGATTCAGCTTCAGTACATTGACACGCGGTTCACCGAATATACCCAGATCCCGGCTATCGGTATGTTGATCAACCAGTTCTCCGAGCTCTCCTTCGGAGATGCCTGTCAGTTTACTAATCCGGGGAATCTGGACCTCAGCCGATTTAGGTGTGATATGAGGGTCCAGACCAGAGCCAGAGTTCGTGATAAGGTCAATCGGAAGCTCGCTTACCGGCACATCCGGATTGTTGTTCTTCCAGGACTCAATCGTTGCTTTCGTTCTTTCCATCAGGTCCGGATTGGAGGGAGCGTAGTTATTGCTTCCCGATCCAGCGCCGTTATACTCAATACTCGATACTCTGCTCTGAAAATATTTAGGGTCCGTAAAGTTTTGCCCGATGAGCTCGGAGCCGACTATTTTTCCTTCGCTGTTCTTGATCAGGCTTCCGTTCGCATGGTCCGGCATCAGAAGCTGCGCCGCGCCTGTCGTTACGAGCGGATAACAAATACCGCACAGGATGATAAATACAAGACTTGCTCTTAGAGCGGTACTAAACAAAAATCGGGCCGTATGAGCTTTTTTTTGTTCATGGTTATTCATCGTTATTCGACCTTTCCATATCTATCTTTAGATTAATTTCCGCTCTGTCTCTTCATTAAATCCACAAGTGGACAATCATATCAATCAGCTTGATACCGATAAACGGTACGATCACACCGCCCAAACCGTATATCAAAATGTTACGTTGTAGCAGCTTGGTTGAGCTCATCGGCTTATAAGCTACGCCTTTCATTGCAAGTGGTATGAGCAGCGGGATAATAAGGGCGTTAAAAATCAAAGCCGATAAAATCGCGGACATAGGGGAACCCAGCCCCATGATATTCAGTGCGTTCATGCTCGGAATGGCTGCCGTAAACATCGCCGGAATGATGGCAAAATATTTGGCTATGTCGTTCGAGATACTGAAGGTGGTCAATGCGCCGCGGGTCATCAACAGTTGTTTCCCGATGGCAACCACTTCAATAATTTTGGACGGGTCAGAATCCAGGTCGACCATGTTAGCGGCTTCTTTGGCAGAGGTTGTGCCGCTGTTCATGGCAAGACCGACGTCCGCTTGCGCCAGTGCCGGAGCATCGTTCGTTCCGTCACCAGTCATGGCGACCAGTTTGCCATCGGCCTGCTCCCTGCGGATGACGGCGATTTTATCTTCAGGCTTACTTTCGGCGATGAAGTCATCCACACCTGCTTCTCGGGCAATGGTAGCTGCAGTCAGTGGATTGTCGCCGGTACACATAATCGTCTTGATGCCCATTTTGCGGAGCTGGTCAAAACGTTCCTTCATGCCCGGCTTCACCGTATCCTTCAGGTAGATGAGACCGTAAATCCGGCTATCTACCGCCACAGCCAGCGGTGTTCCCCCTTCGGTAGCGATGGCGTCTCCTTTGGCAATCAGATCGGACGGGATCATGCCTTCTTGAGACTGAACCCAGGCTCTTACGGCATCGACTGCTCCTTTGCGAACTTTTCGGCCGTCTTTCAGATCCATACCGCTCATCCGTGTCTCGGCCTTAAACTCGATGAATTCGGCACCGGATGTAATGGATTCGTCAAATCCTAAGCTTTCTTTCTTCATCAGTTCGAGAACAGAGCGGCCTTCTGGCGTTTCATCCATAACTGAGCTGATAGCTGCCCACTGGGCGACAGAGCCGACAGGTTCTGAACCGACCGGGATAAACTGGCTTGCCATCCGGTTACCAAACGTGATTGTTCCTGTCTTATCGAGAATCATCGTATTGATGTCGCCGGCAGCTTCAACCGCTTTACCGGACATTGCCAGTACGTTGAACTGCGTTACCCGGTCCATACCTGCAATCCCGATTGCGGACAGCAGACCACCGATGGTGGTTGGGATCAGACAGACGAGAAGAGAGATCAGGACGGGAATCGAAAGCTCGATTCCGAGATATTTGGCGATCGGGGCAAGCGTGACAACCACGATCAGGAATATTAATGTTAGTACGGTCAAAAGGGTATTCAGCGCAATTTCATTCGGTGTTTTCTGACGAGATGCACCTTCTACGAGCGAGATCATCCGATCAATGAATGACTCGCCGGGGTCGCTGGTGATCCGGACTTTAATCTGATCGCTGACAACCCGTGTGCCGCCGGTTACCGAACTGAAATCCCCGCCGGCTTCTTTAATGACCGGGGCTGATTCCCCGGTAATGGCCGATTCATCGACAGATGCCAGACCCGCAATGACCTCACCATCACCAGGAATCATCTCACCCTGCGAGACGACTACGATGTCACCTTTACGTAAATCGGTAGACGGAACACGCTTGATGCCGCCGCCGTCCATAACCTTGTTGGCCGCGATTTCCTTCTTTGACTGTTTTAAGGAGTCAGCCTGGGCTTTACCGCGCCCTTCAGCAAGAGCTTCGGCAAAGTTGGCAAACAAGACGGTTAGGAGCAGAACCACAAATACGGTCAGATTAAAGCTGATGCTGTCTTCTGTCCCAAAATAATGGGGAAAGATAGTCATGAGGAGGACGATAAATGTACCAACCTCGACGACAAACATCACGGGGTTTTTCATCATGGTAATAGGGTTTAACTTGATGAAGCTATCTTTTAAAGACTGGCGAACCATATCTCCGTTTAATACCTTTTTTCTATTGTTATTCATTGGGATAATCCACCTTTTCTATTAACGGATCATTAAATGCTCGGCAATCGGGCCAAGCACCATCACGGGCAGGAATGTCAGCGCCCCGATGATCAGGACTACCGCAATCAGAATAAAGGCGAACAGCCGGTTATCCGTGCGGAATGTCCCTAGTGTCTCAGGAATCCACTGCTTACGCAGCAGAGAGCCGCCTACCGCTAGAAGCGAAATCATCGAAATATAGCGGCCGAAGAGCATGACAAGCCCTGTTGATATATTCCAGAACGGCGTGTTATCCGCAAGACCTTCAAAGCCAGAGCCGTTATTCGCTGCCGAGGAAGTGTACTCATACAGCACTTGTGAAATGCCATGAAAGCCTGCGTTCGTAATGCCCGCCTGACCAGCGTCCGTCATGAGAGCGAGAGCAGTCGGCGCCAGAATAATGAGGGGATGAGCCAGAATGGCAATCGCAATCAGCTTCATCTCCCGGGCTTCGATTTTCCGCCCTAGAAACTCCGGCGTTCGTCCAACCATGAGCCCGGCGAGGAACACGGCCAGAATGGCGTACATTAACATATTCATCAGACCGACGCCTTTTCCGCCGAAGACAGAGTTCAGCATCATGAGAGACAGCGGTGTTATACCGCCAAGCGGTGTCAGCGTATCGTGCATGTTATTGACCGATCCGGTTGTGGCCGCTGTGGTTACGGTCGTAAACAGAGCAGACTGGGCAATACCGAACCTGACCTCTTTGCCTTCCATATTGCCTTGGGAAGCATCGATTCCTAGCCGATTCATCGCCGGGTTACCGTTAGATTCCGATACGTAGGCAAGTGACAGGAATCCGATGAATAGAACCATCATGGCTGAGAAAATAATCCAACCTTGCTTGCGGTTTTTAGCAAATAAGCCGAACGTATAAGGCAGAGCCGCCGCAATACACCACATTGATAAAATCTCGATTACGTTAGTTAGCGGACGTGGATTCTCAAACGGATGCGACGAGTTGACACCGAAATGTCCGCCGCCGTTCGTGCCCAGGTGTTTGATCGATTCCAGTGCGGCCACTGGACCAACCGAAATTTGCTGCTCGGCGCCTTCAAGTGTCGTTACGTTAATAGTAGGTTTTAAGGTTTGAGGAACATTCAGCGCCACGAGCACCATGGCAACAACAAAGGCCAGAGGGATCAACACCCGTGTATGTGCCTTAACAAAATCTTCAAAGAAGTTACCTATCGTTGTACCCTTGCTGGTAATCGCTCGAATAAATGCGATCGCGACACACAGTCCGGTAGCAGCGGATGTGAACATCATCATAGTGATGACGGCCATCTGCGAGAAGTAGGAGAGACCCGATTCACCACTGTAGTGCTGCAGGTTCGTATTGGTCATGAAACTGATAATGGTATTGAACGATAACGTCGGCTCCATGTTGTCGATCCCGTTTGGATTGAACGGCAGTATCTTTTGTAGCCTTAGAATGAGATAACCGGCCGCGACCAGGACTAAGTTGGTCACCACAAAGCTGATTGCATATACCTTCCAGGTCATGCCTTTGCGCTCTTTAAGCCCGATCAAACCGTAGATCGGTTTCTCCGCCCAGGAGAACCATTTATCTGTGCCGTTGGCTTCATTGCGAAACACATTATATAGATGGGTTCCGAAAGGCTTAACGAGCAGCACCAGAACCAGAATAACGATGGCAATTTGTACAATGCCCATGATTGATTGCTTCCTCCTTCAATAACACCCCTAGAATTTTTCCGGGTGAATCAGCGCGTAAATCAAATACAGAAAAATAAAGATCATAAATGCCATAATGATGATCATTGGTTATCAGCCTCCGGTTCATTGACCAAGCGTCCGCACCAGGATAAAAACAAGGTGAACAGTGCGTAAGTTCCTCCCAGAATGAGCACCATGCACAGATCCTGCATGTAAATCCCTCCAAAACATATTTAATAAATAATAGTGGCTAGCTGACGAGTGATGAAATTAAGAAGGAAACATTGGTATGGTTCGTGTGCAGCACGATCGTTGCGCCAAGTCCTTTATAAATTAATCTTGGATTGCTTGAATGAGTGATGACATAGATCGGATCCGAGGTCCATGTACGGCAAATCCGCAAATAACGGCAGCACAGGTTCAGACTGCTTTCAAACAGAAACACCTTGCTGACGGAAAACTCGGGAATGATCCAGGTTTGTTCATCAGTAGTGTCGATCAAGATCATGTTTTTGGCTCCGAGCTTATCCAGACGATCTTGCTCTGCCCGGTTGTTCACGATGGCTGCAAACGGAATTTTATTTCGAATAAGCTGGGTTACGAATTCCTCCCCTGCCTTGGTTGGAGCGGATACGATGATCAGATCTTGTAATTTTTCCATGTTTTCTCCTCCTGATTACTAGAAAGAGAAGGCAACAAAAAGAAGCCTCAGGGAAGGAGAGTCACTCTTCCCGTGGCTTCTGATGACACAGTGAAATACACCGTGCCTTGCACACGACAATCGTTGCCTCTCTCGATACGCTTACGAGGTTAGCTGACGGATTCGGGCGTGAGAGTCGCCCTACCCATAGGCAGTTATCCTGCCGATGTGATTCACCCCTGAGAGAAATACACGTCTCTCGTTTGGTTCCCCCGTTCCTTTTCCATTCAAGGACTCAGCGAATAAAAAGCATTTTTTGATAAAAAAACCACAGAGGCATCAAGCCCTGTGGTCGTGTTTCTCGATCACAAGCTTCATCATCCTCTCCTTGTGAGCAGACCGCGTCAATTAAATGCGTGACTGCTTAACTCAACGCTTACGAGGTTAGCTGTCGGATTCGGGCGGTGAGAGTCGCCCTACCTGATCCGAATTTCATGGAGTCTTCGGATCAGGATTCACCCCTGGAGATGTTCAATGGCGGCTCTCACACCACCTGGCGCATCTCCTTGTTTGGTTCCCCCGTTTCCCTTGCCTAGCAAGGGAATTCAGCGATTCATGAGAAAACATTGTTCAATTCATGATTCGTATCATACGTCTGGCGGTTCGTAATGTAAATCGAGGGAAAGGCACATTTGAGGTGTTTTTTAACGGGATAGCGGGGGGAAAGAAGTCCGATCACCCGAATACTGCTTCATACTCTGTATTTCTCTGTATTTCGTTAATTTTTCGTAAAGTGGCAAGATACTGTGCATTTGTATGGATAATCGATGTCAAGCCCTAATGTACACGTTTTCTTTTGGCTTTTTCGTCGATATTTTGAATTTATAGACCATAAATGAACATTTACTTTGAAAGGGACAATGACGTATGATTCATCCAACTTTAACCATATAATCTACACGCTGAGTTCCCGAAAGGGAGGCGGGGGAACCAACCTCACCATAACTAATGGTGAATGGGGTGAATCCTTAGAGCTTGCTGCGCAAGCACAGGGTAGGGCACTCTCAAGCCCGAATCCGACAGCTAACCTCGTAAGCGTATTGGGAGAGAACACGACCCATCATACTTTAGGTGGCACGATTGTGCCGCATTCAGCGCCTGGGGAGCGGGTTTCTCTGCTCTTTCGGGCTTTTTGTGCTGCAATTGAACCCTAGAAAAGGAGACTGTGAGATGGCTAAAATAACAGACTCTTTACCGCAATTAACGGAACATAAACTACACGAAACTATGATACGTTATATGGAGATTTTCCGTTTTGACGGTAATTCGGCTGAACAGGATATTCCGTGGAACGATAAGAGTACGAACTGTGGATTGTTTAAAATATCTTGTAGCGGTGCTTCTGGTTATGCGGAGTATGCACTGCCGGATACGAGAGAGTATGCAGATCTTGTGCGCTGGTCGTCTGTGTTTATGCGATTAAAGGGACTGACGGTGGCCGAGGCCATAAGCACTGTTCAGAAGCAGCAGTGGGGAGCGGTCCGCACGATGCTGGCGGAGTCCGCTCTAAAGGATCTTTCAGCGAATCTGATCCAGTGTAATGAGCGCCAGCGCCTAGGAAGCCTTCCGCTGGAGCGCTCTTTTCTGATAGATTGTTCGCGGGCTTATTTTTTATTCTGATTCATAATTTATGGAGTGCTCACTATAAGACTGTTTATTTGCCGGACAATGAGTAGGTTTGGGAGCAAACGGACTCAGCTTTATAGCCCCCTAATCCAATTGGACACTCCAAGGTACCTCAGATACACTAAAAAGAAATGAGGAGTCCGTCCATGAAAAGACGATTTCGATGCCCGGTTGAGGCGAAAAAAGAGTATGTCGTAGAGGTGTTGTCTGGTTACCGGACAGAGATGGTTGCGAGAAAATACGGCATGTCTCCCAAAACGTTAAGCGGCTGGGTTCGTCAATATGAGGATGAGGTGGGAGATCTTATGGTCAAAAAGCAGAAAGAAGCCCAAAAAATAGAGCAGGATGCGGCCAAGTTCCAAGAGCTGCAGCAAAAATATGACGAGGCGATGAAACTGTTGGGGGAGAAGGAACTTGAAAACCACATCCTCAAAGATCTCGTAAAAAAAAAGTATCCCGACTACAAATAGCCTCCTATTGGATTGAGCAAGGCTATCCGATCCGTACCGTCCTACGGATCTGTGACGTGCCGCGATCCACGTACTATTACCGTTTGAAGCATCCTGAACGTCAGCAGCCGATCAGCAACGGACGACCGATCCCGGGCTATTCCTGTGACCAGAACGGAAAGGCCGTCTCTGATACCCGTATTCAAGGGTTTCTTCGTCGTCTGATCCAAGGCCCTCATGGAGCATCTGGTTACCGGAAACTGACGATTTTGCTGCGCCGAAAGTACAAGCTAGTGATTAACAAAAAGAAGGTATACCGTCTCTGCAAGTCCTTGGGGATTCTCCTTCCACAACGAGAAAGAACGAACCCTGTTCCCAAAAGAGTAGCGAATAACCGGGTGGTAAATGGCGCCAACCAGTTGTGGCAGATGGATATTAAGTATGGCTACGTGGCGGGAAAACGCCGGCATTTCTACCTGGCCAGCATTATTGACGTGTTTGACCGCCGAATTGTAGCGTACCATCGCGGGAAAACCTGCCACACCCAAGATATCTTACGTACACTCCAGAAAGCGCTCCTTACGCGTAAAGTGTACGGAGATGAGCAGAAGTTGGTTATTCGTACTGACAATGGCCCCCAGTTCGTCAGCAAGGCGTTCCATGCTTTCTGTGAACAGGCAGGGCTTGAACATGAACGTACTCCGAACCGGACACCGAACAAGAATGCCTTCATTGAGTCCTACCACAGTATTGTGGAACGCGAGTGCTACCAACGACACTGTTTTGAGGATTATGAGGAAGCCTTTTCGGAAGTAGATCGGTTCATTCGCTATTACAACAACGAGCGCATTCATGGAAGCCTTCATGACTGGCCACCTAAGGAGTATTTGCGTTTGGTGAACGAAGGAACGATTACTCCTGCAAAAATTGCGTTATGATGCGATATCCCGAGAATGAGGTGGCTAGTGTCCAAGATTAGGGGGTTAAACCGTCAGGAGCCGCTATTTGTGGCGATTTCGGACATTTCGAATGCTAACGGACACAGATGACGCTATTGCAGGTGCAAATATCCGGTTTCGCCTACTTTTTCGGAAATAAGGTCGCTGGTGTCCGTTAGAATCCAAATCGGCTGATTTTTCACCAAATAAGAGCTGTGGTGTCCGTTAGCCGTAGAATCGTGTAAGCATCAGTATCAGCGTCAGTATCAGCATCAGTATAGGCAAGCGTAACGTATCGGTACTAGCCATTTAGCTAGCCGGAAAGCACTAATTGCTGTTTTGAGTTTCTATAAACATGCATTCCCATTCCACAGTACTGGTCAAGCGTCTCACGCTCCGGTAACATAGAGGGTAACAAGTGAATGTACAAGGAGGAGCTATGCTTCTACAATTCGGTTACTCCCAGTATGAGAGCAAAGTATATGAAACGCTCGTGACGAGCGGCGAGGCGATGGATGCATCGAGTATCGTGAAGTTGTCTGGTGTTCCGAAGGCAAAAATTTATGAGGTGCTGGACCGGTTGGTGGACAAGGGAATTGTCATGGATACGGTATCCGGCAAAAAGCGTACCTATACGGCACTTCCCGTGGAAGCTGTGATTGATAAACTGACGCATGAGTTTGAGAGTGACATTAAGGAGCTTCGCTCAGCGGGTGTTCGCAAAACGGTTGTGGATGATCAGGTGTGGAGTCTGAAATCGCACAGCTCGATCCAGGCGTTCTGCAAACAGATGATAGAGGAAGCACAGGAGTCTGTTCTCGTCTCGATGTGGAGCGATGAGTTTAGTGAAATAACCGATCTGCTGGACCGAAAAGAGCGGGAAGGTGTGCGCGTTGAAGCTTTGGTGACGGGGGATGACCACCCGGAAGTGTCGCTGTCCAAGCTGTATGTGCTGAATCCTACGGCCGATCACGATAAGCTGGAGCGGTTCATGCTTCTGGTGACAGATACGAAGCAGCTTCTATTCGCAGGCGTCGAGCAGGGCAGCTGGCAGGCAATCCGGACACAGGCACAGCCGTTTGTGAAGGTGTTTGTTGAATTTTTCTATCACGATATGGCATTGACTGCATTCAGTCGTAAATATCCAGAGGAAATGTTCAAAGACGAAGAGATTAAAGCGCTTTTGCTCCGGCTGCGCTATTAAGCAAGGACGTAAAGTTTGAAGGAATGATTACTCAGTGCAGCGTCTCACAACAGCAAAGGGGCATCCCACAGGTCAATGGACCTTGTGGGATGCCCCTTTAAGTGTATACTGTATGAATTTGATCCAAGTTTACAACTGCTCTGCGGTTCGGGACGAAGCAGCAGCTTCATCTTTGGCAGGAGCAGAACGGCGAGTTAGCGAGAAGAACGCGACACCGAAGGCAACAGCAGCGATGATACCGCCGACCCAAGGATTGTTGGCTACCGAGCTCTTCTCAATAACGGTGCTGCCGATAATTGAACCCGAGGCGATTCCCAGGTGAAGCATGGAGGAATTCAGACTGAGCTGTGTCTCTGCATTGTCTGGAGCCAGCTGAAGCAGATACGTCTGCTGAGCTGGAGAGATGGCCCAACTGAGCGCACTCCATATCATCATAGCGATCAGGAACACCCAGAACGAGATTTGAGCTGTGAGCATGACCATGAACATCGATACCGAGAAGCATGCCACAATGGCGAGGATCGAACGTTTCGTACCGAAACGGTCAGCTATCCATCCGCCGAACCCGCCGCCTGTTACGGCTGCGATGCCGAACAGGAAGTAAACGACACTCATCATGCCGGGACTGACGTTGAATGTGGACTGTACATAAGGCTGTAGATATCCGTACAAAGTCAGATGACCGGTGAGCATCAGCAGGACGATAAGCTGGGCGCTCACGATTTTACTATTTTTCAAAAGGGCAAGCTGTTCACGTAGCGGTACTACCGGGTTCGGAGCTGTGCGTTTCGTGAATAACGCAATGCCGGCCATAGATAGCAGGCTAAGAATCGCAATAACGAGAAACGGAGCGCGCCAGCCGTAAGCATTACCGATGACCATGCCGAGTGGTACCCCGAGAACAAGCGATCCGCTGATTCCCATATAGATAATTCCGATCGCGCGACCTTTGTGCGATTCCGGAACGAGCGAGGCTGCCATCGAGACGGACAGTACAATGATGACGGATCCGCTCATAGCAGATAATGCACGGGCTGCGATGATTGCTGCATAACTTGATGTGAAAGCTACGATCAGATTACTGATCATAAAGGCAGTCATCATGTACAAATAGAGCTTTTTGCGTTCCATTTTAGCGGTCACATTAATCAGAATCGGACCTGAGATTGCAAAGGCAATGGAAAAGATGGTGATAAACTGACCAGCAGAACTGATGGATATTTGAAGATCCTCTGCAATGAGATTCAGAATGCCTCCAACGATGAGTTCAACCATACCGACGACAAACGCCGCGATGGCCAATATATATACGCGAAAATTCAAACAGACACATCCTTATCTCATAAAGTATCAAATTTAAGTTACTACCATTATAGTAACCTTGGTAATCTGATGCAACCTTTTTCGTGTTCAAATAACCGTATATTCTTTTTAGCCGATTTAAAGTCACCCCGGAGTGATAGCCTGTCCTATATCATCGTGGTAATATTTGATTAATTCGACTTAAAAGGGCAACGTAATGCCTTTTTCAAAGAAATTCAGAACTTTTGATGGAGGTGAATTTGCCAGATGGACAGGCCTCATAGTGTCATTCGTGATCATATTCTTTTTCCGGACAACTCTTTTCCATTTACGGCTTCGACGACGGAAGGGGTTAACCCTGGATTCCAACGTCTGCACTGGCATCAAACTCTGGAAATGAACTACATACGAAGTGGAAACGGTTACTATCTTATTAACGGGATGAAGATTCCGTTTGAACAAGGCGACCTTGTCTTCATTAATAGCAACGATTTGCACCGGGCTTTTGAAACGAAAGATCTGGTGATGGATATTATTATGTTCGATCCCTCGCTTCTGGCCATTGATCTTAAATATGACCCGGAACTGATGCGGCCTTTCCGCGAAGCGGGTGTGGATTTCAGCCATATCATTACTCACGATAAACCTGTTAGCCGTGAACTGGCGCAATTATTCCACCGGATGATGGAAGAGTGCCGTACGAAAGACGATGTTTTCATGAGTCTGATTCGTGCGGATCTGATCCGCTTTCTGGGGCTTGCGAACCGCCACCTACAGGAGACACCTCAGCAGACAGTCCATCTGTCCATGAAGCATCGAGGTATGCATGTGCTGAGAGATGTCCTTCATACAATGGAACTGAATCTTGGTTACGGCTGGACGCTGAATGAACTGGCGGATCTCGCCCATTTAAGTCCGTCGCGGTTCAGTGCTCTGTTTCATCAGGCTGTCGGAACTTCGCCACTGAATTATTTAATTCAGTTGAGACTGACCCATGCGGTACATTTGCTCGAGACAACGGATCTGAAAATTATCGGTATTGCCGAGGAATGCGGGTTTCGGAATCTGTCTAACTTCAACCGGCTGTTCAAACAGCATGTCGGCTTATCGCCAAGTGAACTGAGAGACCAGTCATAATAGGGAGTCAAAGCATATGACAGTAAGATAGTATCAGTTCTTGCGCGTATAGCAGTAGTTTGAGCTGCCGTAGAAGAGTATCTTGTACATATAACAACAGTTTGATCCCGTGATCAGCGGAAGGAGTAATGTACATGAGGAACTATTTGGGCGTGGACGCCGGAGGAAGCAAGACTCATGCCGTTATTGTAGATGAGCGCGGTAATGTGTTAGGCAAAGGAATGGCGGGTAACGGAAATCATCAAATTGACCGTGAAAAGGCGGAAAGCAACATCAACGCTGCCTGCGACGCAGCACTGCTTGAAGCCGGAATCACGAAGAAAGACGTTAGCTTTGCCTACTTCGGATTGGCTGGAGCGGACCGCGAAGCGGATTATGAAATTTTGCGCCCGATGATCGGCGGTATGGGGTATCTGAAGCACGAGATTGCTTGTGATACGATGATCGGCATGCGCGCAGGTACAAACCGCCCTTACGGTGCGGCAATTATATGCGGAACTGGATTTAACAGTGCAGCTCGCAATGCGGATAGCGATGAACTGCAGTATGGCGGTTTTGGCTTTAAGTATGGTGATGGTTACGCTGGAGGGTCGGGTTTAGCCTTGCTTGCGTTCCGGTCCGTTATGAGAGCGTGGGATGGCCGCGGGCCTGAGACGCTATTAACTTCTTTGGTGCTGGATCACATGGGTTATACTTCCGTTGAAGCATTGTTCGGGGACGTGCTGTACGATAAGATATCCATTCCGTCCAGTCTGGTTAAAACTTTGCTGGAAGCGGCTGAAGCAGGGGATGCTGTAGCGGTCTCCATTCTTGAAACCGAAGGTGAAGAGATGGCTAATGCTGTTTGTACCTTGATCAGACGTCTTGGCATGTCGGATGAAACGTTTGATATCGTCTATATTGGAAGCGTTTTGAACAAGGGCAAAAGCTCAATTCTCACCAATGCCATTGAACGCGGAGTTGCCGCACGGGCACCTCATGCAAGATGTGTTCATTTAACCTCTGACCCGGTGGCAGGCGCCCTGATGAGCGCGATGGAGTCGGATGGCCAAGTGATCGACGCCGAGACGGAAGGAAAATTGAAAGCTTTATCTTTTTAAGAGTTCTCATTTCACTAATTCATATAACATCATCTTATGGAGGCGATTCAAGTGGCACAATCAAACGGTCTCAAAATAGCCGTCATCGGCGGAGGTTCCTCTTACACACCCGAAATCGTGGAAGGATTCATTCGCAACTATGATCAAATGCCAATTCGCGAACTGTGGTTCGTGGACATCGAGGAAGGTAAGCACAAGCTGGACATCGTTGGCAACCTGGCTAAACGCATGATTGAGAAATCCGGACTTCCTATTGAAGTTCATCTGACGCTCGATCGCAAGCGTGCGATTGAAGGTGCGGATTTCGTGACGACACAGATGCGTGTCGGCCTGTTGGCGGCGCGGAAGCTGGATGAGCATATTCCGATTAAACACGGAGTTATCGGCCAAGAGACGACAGGTCCGGGGGGCATGATGAAGGCGCTTCGTACGGTACCGGTCATTCTGGATATTTGCCGTGACATCGAGGAGCTGGCACCGAATGCGTGGATGCTGAATTTTACAAATCCGGCGGGTATTGTTACTGAAGCGGTGCTGAAGCACAGCAAAGTTCGCTCGGTCGGTCTGTGCAACTCTCCGATTAACGTCCAGAAGTTCCTGGCTGCAGAGTATCAGGTACCGGAGAAGGACGTACTGCCTGAGTTTGTAGGTATCAACCATCTGCACTGGGTAACCTCGGCCATCGTTCGCGGGGAAGAGAAGCTTCCGGAACTGCTGGACGGCGGAAAAAGCTATACAGCGAAAAACGTACCTACCCTCGGCTGGGATGCCGATTTCCTGAAATCCTTGGGCGCGATCCCGACGTATTACTTGAAATATTTCTACATGAAGGACACAATGTTCACAGACATGAAGGCCTCGCTTGAAAAGGATGGCACTCGTGCCGACATCGTCAGCCGTGTGGAAACAGAATTGTTCGAGCTGTATAAAGACGTGAACCTCGATGTGAAGCCGAAGCAGCTGGAACAGCGGGGCGGAGCTTTCTATTCCGAAGCAGCGGTGAATCTGATGAATTCCATTTACAACGACAAACGTGATATTCAGGCATTGAACGTAGCGAACGGCAATACATTTGATTTTCTGCCGCCGGATGCCAGCATTGAGGTCAACTGCGTAGTGACAGGACAAGGTCCGGTTACATTGGCGCCTAAGAACGTTCCGGAGCATGTAAAAGGCCTGATGCATGCGGTGAAAGTATATGAGAAGTTAACGATTGACGCAGCAGTGACCGGTGATCGCGGTATTGCTCTGCAGGCGCTAGCCCATCATCCGCTCGTTCCTTCCGTTGATGTGGCCAAGAAGGTTCTGGATGAACTGCTGGAAGCACACAAACCGTATCTGCCTGCATTCTTTAAATAATTGATTAGATATTGGACTAATCCTATGGTTTTATAATAAAAAGCCTCCCGTAGAAGAGGAAGATACAGCCTGGTTGCGGCTGTTGTCATCCTCTTCTTGGGAGGCTTTCTACTTGTTTAGAATGTTACAAATCCCATAGCGCGTTTCGCAGCAAGCAGTGTGTCCTGAGCAGCTTCATTGGCACGGCGTGCGCCGTCTTTTAGAATATTGTCCAGCTCTTCAGAGTGGACGATTTCATGGTATGTTTTCTGGATCGGCTCCAGCTTGGTGATGACGACTTCAGCAAGTTCCTTTTTGAGTGCGCCGTAGCCTTGGCCTTCATAGCGCTTCTCAATCGTCTCAATGGAATCGCCTGAAAATACGGAATAAATCTCAATCAGGTTGCTGACCTCAGGTTTGGTATCCCAGTCATAACGGACGTTCATTTCGGAGTCCGTTACGGCTCTGGAGAACTTTTTGCGGATTACGGCTGGATCATCGAGAAGCGACACGTAGCTGTTCTGGTTCGGGTTGCTTTTGCTCATTTTACTGGATGGATCGTCGAGGCCCATGATTCGTGCACCCGTGTCCTGGATGATCGGCTCAGGCAGCACAAATGTATTGCCGAACTTATTATTGAATCGCGTAGCCAGATCGCGTGTCAGCTCGATATGCTGCTTCTGGTCATCCCCGACAGGTACGTGAGTAGTCTGGTAGAGCAAGATGTCAGCCGCCATCAGTACCGGATAAGTGAACAGGGCTGAGCTGACGGTATCCTTACCTTCGGACTTGTCTTTAAACTGCGTCATCCGGCTCAGTTCACCGAAATGTGCCTGTGTCTCCAGTAGCCATGAAAGCTCGGCGTGAGCAGGTACCTGTGACTGAAGGAAAATGACAGCCTTCTTCGGGTCGATGCCTGCGGCAATGTACAGGGCGGCAATGTCCCGGGACCGCTGGTGTAGCTCCTTGGGGTCCTGATACACCGTTACTGCGTGCAGATCAGGGATGAAGAAGTAGCATTCATAGTCGTGCTGGTTAGCCACAAATTGGCTCAGTGAGCCGCTGTATCCTCCAATGTTCAAATCTCCGCTGGGTTTGATGCCTGACAACATTCTTTTGTTCATATTGATTGACCTCCTTAGGTTTATGAAAAAATAAAAAAACACCTCGCCCCTTGCTCAGGGACGAAGTGTTTGACTCCGCGGTACCACCACTTTTCGGCAACCATGTGCCGCACTTTAACATGACGGGAAGAAAGGCTTTAAGTCTGAATGCCTGTTCCGATCACTTCTCCCATGGTAACGGGGGAGAGCCGTCAAAGCCTACTGGCCTGCTGGGCAGGGGTTCGGTTTGAAGCGAAGGGACCCATTCACATACCTCATTGTACCGGACCTCACACCTGCCGCCGGCTCGCTTGGACAATGATGGATAAGCTACTATTTTCCCTTCATCGCTTTCGTGTATTCGTTCCTATAAAGATGCCATACTTCAGAAAGATCGTCAAGCTGGCAACTATCTAGTACAAAAAAAATCCCCGAGCATATAAGCTCAGAGAGTAAGGCTGGTTAATGCTACACGCCGGAATAAGCCATAAATCCGCCGTCCACGGGGATAACGGTTCCTGTTACGAATCCGGATGTGTGCTCATCCACCAACCAGAGGACCGTGCCTAGCAGATCTTCCGGCACGCCAAACCGCCTCATGGGGGTATGGGTAATAATTTTATGAGAGCGTTCGGTCAATGAGCCGTCTTCATGAGTCAGCAGATTGCGGTTCTGCTCTGTCAGGAAGAACCCTGGTGCAATGGCGTTGACCCGAATGCCGGACTCGGCGAGATGCACAGCCAGCCACTGGGTGAAGTTGTTGATTGCCGCCTTCGCTGCACTGTAGGCAGGCACCTTGGTCATCGGCGACGGTGCGCTCATCGATGAAACGTTGAGCACGACTGCGCCCGGACGGCCGACCATACTATGACCGAAT
Organism: Paenibacillus uliginis N3/975; assembly: GCF_900177425.1. Lineage (NCBI taxonomy): Bacteria > Bacillati > Bacillota > Bacilli > Caryophanales > Paenibacillaceae > Paenibacillus > Paenibacillus uliginis. Next base: position 140,828 of record NZ_LT840184.1, read on the forward strand.
ATTTGCGTCGGGATAAGCGTACCGATGAAATTCAGCTCCATAACACTCCGGAACCCGGGAACGCTGAGGTCAAAAAAGGTGGATACCTCAGGCATCTCCAAATCCTCCGGCCGAAAAATTTCGTTTGTTGTATTGGCATCCTTGTGATTGCCGCCGGCTCCGTTAATAAGAATATCGCACGGTCCCAGCAGCTCACGTACCGACTGCTCTGCATGGCGCACGCTGTCTGCATCGGTGACGTCGCATAGGGCAGCAACCGCTTCGCCGCCTGCTGCCTTTATCTCGCCTGCAACGAGTTGGCCTTTCTCCACTGTTCGGTTCAGCACAGCTACTTTAACGCCCTGGCGGCCCAGCTCCAGTGCCATTGCGCGGCATAAGACACCGGAACCGCCTGTTACAACGGCTACTTTTCCTTCAAGAGCATGATGCTTCGGAAGCTTCGTGATCTGCGGAGATTCATTCATACGGTGGAAGCCTCCTTTTCCTTGGCGATTCTGGACCTCCCCAAGGAATCCCATACACCCCATAAATACATGATGCCGAGTGCGCGGTCATACAGTCCGTATCCCGGCCGGCACTCCTCACCCCAGATATGACGTCCGTGATCGGGTCTGCAGTATCCATTGAAATCGTTGTCATTATAGGCTTTAACAATGCCTGCGATATCAACGGTTCCATCCTGCGTCCGGTGTGACGTCTCGATGAAATCTCCGTTATCGAATACGCGCACGTTACGGATATGTGTAAACGGAATCCGATCATGGAATTCATGGATCATCCCGATGATATCATTCTCAGGATTCGCTCCGAGAGACCCACTGCACAGCGTTACGCTGTTCGCCGGACTGTCGTATAGCTTCAAGAATCTGCGGATATTATCCTGACTCGTAATGACACGAGGTAGTCCAAAGATCGGCCAAGGCGGGTCATCCGGGTGAATCGCCATTCGAATACCGCACTGCTCTGCCGCCGGAATGACAGCGTTCAGGAAATACTCTAGGTTGTTCCACAAATCTTCTTCCGTCATGTTCCGGTAGGCCTCGAACAGGGAAGTTAAATGAGCAAGGCGCTCCGGTTCCCAGCCGGGCATGGTCAGTGCACTGTTGTCATTAATGTTACGCACCAGCTCCATCGGATCAATGCCGTGAATCAATGCTTTTTCGAAAAAGAGTGCCGTTGATCCGTCGCCAGCAGCCCTATGCAGATCCGTACGCACCCAGTCAAACACCGGCATGAAGTTGTAACAGATGACTTTGACACCGACCTGCGCCAGCTTTTCCATCGTGCGGATGTAGTTGGTTATGTAGTGATCGCGGGAAGGAAGGCCAAGCTTAATGTCCTCGTGCACATTCACACTTTCAACTACATCCAGATGAAGTCCGTACGCTTCTGCTTGTTTATGGACTTCCTGAATCCGTTCCATCGGCCATTCCTCACCGACCGGGATATCGTGCAGTGCCCATACGATGCCTTCTACGCCGGGAATTTGTCTGATCTGGTCAAGCGTGACCGTATCATTGCCATCGCCGAACCAGCGGAATACCATACGCATTTTTCCACCGCCTCTTCCATATAGGATTCGAAACAAACCCTTATATTTTAAAATAATCCGGGTGCTTCTCCTTAAGCACGGTCAAATTCGAGATGATCAGGCTCAAATGCTCCTGCATGACACGCTCGGCATAATCACTGTCATGTCTGCGGATCGCGTCAGCCATTACCCGGTGCTGCTCATACAGGTGGCCCCAATGCGGATCAGCAGACAGCCATAGCATCCGGCTTCGGTTCAGGTGAGCGTTCATCTGCTGAATGACGTTCCAGGTTCCTTGCTTGCGGCAGCCTTCGAATAAAATCCGGTGAAATGCCTCATCCAGCTCGAACATTTGCTTGCCGTCGTGCCGCTCAATGCTTTCCTTCTGCTGTGCCAGATTGGCTTCTAGCTCTGCGAGTTTATCCTCTGGGAAAGATTCGCAGGCAAGCCGGATGACCGCCTTCTCCAACTGCTCTCGCATGAAACGCGCTTCCTCGACGAGCTCGGGATCTATAAGCGACACCCGGGTTCCCCGCTGCGGCAGCACCAGCACCAATCCTTCTTGGGCCAGGCGGACAAAGCTTTCACGGACCGGTGTACGGCTTACGTCGAAGGCAAGGGACATCTCCTTCTCGGACAGCGTCGTCCCTGGCGGAAGCTCCAGGCTCACAATCTGCTGCTTCAGCTTGTTGTACACGATATTTCCGGCTGATCCGGGCTGCATACGCAAAGAATTTTCCACTTGAATCACCTCCTGTCATTCCATACTACCATACTTGTATGGTAGTATGGAACTGATTATTCAGACAAAATCGTGGGAGGGAACAAGTATGAGTCGTTTCGATACAGAATCATTGTTGCTCACCAGTAAAAGCGCTCGAAAGCTTTATTACGATTATGCTGCGGAAATGCCTGTTTTTGATTATCACAACCATTTGAACCCGCAAGATATTGCCGAGAATCGCCAGTTCCGCAATTTGACGGAAATGTGGCTGGATGGGGACCATTATAAATGGAGAGCTCTGCGCTGGCTTGGTATAGACGAAGAGCTAATTACAGGAAATGCCCCCGATAAAGACAAGTTTATGGTTTGGGCCAAAAGTGTCCCGCGTATGGCTGGAAATCCGCTGTACCATTGGACACATTTGGAGCTGTCCCGTTATTTTGGCATACAAGAGAGGTTGACTGAGCACAATGCGGAGGAAGTGTGGGACCGCTGTAACGAGCGGCTGCAGGATCCATCTCTGCGTGCAGCAGGCATACTGGAGAAGTTTAAGATCAAGGTGGCTTGCACGACCGATGATCCCATAGACAATCTCGAATTCCACCGGAGTATCAGAAATAACCCCGACATCAAAACGGTTGTCACTCCGGCTTTTCGCCCTGACCGGGTTCTGGATATTACACATACCGGATTTGCTGGATATGTACAGGAACTGGGAGAGTCCGCTAATGTAACGGTCGATACCTATGCGGGACTCATTGACGGATTGGAGAAGCGAATTTCTTACTTTCACGAGCAAGGGTGCCGCCTGTCGGATCACGGGTTTGGTGCTTTTCCGTATACAGCTGCTACAGAAAAGGAAGCAGCGGAAATTTACAGCAAAGCAATGCAAGGAGTGGCCATTACATCCGAAGAGGAAGGTAAATACCGCACCTTTACTTTGTTGGCGCTCGGCCGGATGTATTGCGCCCGTGGATGGGCTATGCAGCTGCATATCGGAGCGATCCGTAACAACAACGCGCGAATGTTCGCTAAGCTTGGTAAGGACAGCGGGTATGACTCCATTCTCGACTTTCATTTAGCAGCATCATTGAACGCGTTTTTGAGTGAGCTGGATCGGAAGCATGAACTGCCCAAAACGATTGTCTACAGCCTGTACCCGGCACAGTATGAAATGATCGCTGCCACCATTGGCAACTTTCAATCCTCAGAAGTTGAAGGGAAGCTTCAGCTCGGTTCGGCCTGGTGGTTCCATGATCAGAAGGAAGGTATGCTCCAGCAGCTGAAGGCCTTATCCTCGATCGGTCTAATCAGTACCTTTGTTGGCATGCTGACCGACTCCCGCAGTTTTATGTCCTTCCCGCGTCATGAATATTTCCGCCGAGTCCTGTGTGGTCTGTTTGGGGAGTGGATCAAAGATGGTGAGTTACCGGCGGATTATGATTATATTGGTGGCATCATCCAGGATATTTGCTACAGGAACGCTGAACGCTATTTTGAGATCCGGTGACAATTTTACCGTGATAATGAACAATAGACGTACAATTATAAACGATTACTATATTGCCGTAGTTCAGAAGTCTGCAGAAACCCGGGAATATTTTCTTAATAGTAGATAGGGTGGGGGGCTATATGATATGATGAAACTCAATAACGGATGTTTCATTATTCTTTAAGGAGGCCTTCCCATGAAAAAGCTGAAAGTGGAAGTATATACAACGCCAACCTGTGAAGACTGCAGAAACTTCAAGAAATTTTTGAATGACCATGAGATAAGCTATAAGGAATATAGTATCGCCAATGAGCCGAAATATGCTGACGAGCTCCGCAAACGTTCCGGAAAGACGCTTGTTCCTACGATATACATTAATGATCAAGTGTTTTTTGGTTTTGTGTTTAACCGACAGGAGATTGAAAAGCTGCTGTTAGGCTAAACATAATCAAGGATAGGTTTAGGCGGTTGTTTTTATCAAATCTTTAAAGATCCAGCAGATATGTCAGGCATCTATACGGATAGACAGCTGTTATTATAAAATATGTATACCAGAGAGGGGGATCACAAGTGACTGCAGAAAATCAATCACATGCGTCATGTGCAGTTCCAGGTGAACGCAAAAGCCATCATTCCGACAAAACTAAAAACAATCTGATCAGTCGGTTGAATCGGATTGAAGGTCAAATCCGCGGAGTAAAAGGGCTTATCGAGAAAGATACTTACTGTGATGATGTGTTAAACCAGATTTCATCGATCCAGTCAGCGCTGAACGGTGTCGGTAAGCTGCTGTTGGAGCATCACATGAAGAGCTGCGTGATCGAGAGAATTCAGGAAGGCGACGATGAAGTTATTTCAGAACTTCTGGTCACCATGCATAAGTTGATGAAATAAGTTTAATTGATTAGAGAAGGCGTAAAGCTGTGTAAAGGGAAGTACCCGGAACTGCTGATATAAGCGCGTGTATCGTCTGCCACCCATTTTCGGTGTGGCAGTATTATTTTACAGGAATATGAAATTTATTGCTTGACAAATATAGGGTAGGGGGGTAAACTACAAAATGTAAAGAGTTGAAAATGTCAACCGCCCAGAACATGAAGCTAGACAACAGCTTAGATAGATAACAAGTATAAGCGGCAGATAGCACGATAACGATAAAGTCAGCAAGCTGCAAATGATGAATCTTTGGGTTGAAGACTCGATAACTTACAGGTTTCTGTTTAGATTAAATAATCTATTTTGAAGAGGAGAGATTATAATGCAGAACGTTACGCTTAATGTAACAGGAATGTCGTGCGGACACTGTGTCAATTCCATAGAAGGTGCAGTTAAAGAGCTCGGAGCCCATGCAAAGGTAAATCTCGGTGAAGGTACGGTTGCTGTAGAATACGATGAAAGCAAGCTGACGCTTGAAATGGTAAAACAAACGATTGAGGAGCAGGGTTACAGTATTGTCTAATTGCCCTGACCCTACTGCAGACTGAAAAGAGGTGGGATTAGCACATGGGAGTAACAAATGAGTCACTTCAAAAAGAAATGAAAAAAACGACTTTACAGCTAACGGGTATGACCTGTGCGGCATGCGCGAACCGGATTGAAAAAGGTCTGTCCAAGATGGAAGGCGTACAGGAAGCGAATGTGAATTTTGCGCTGGAAAGAGCGGCGGTAACCTTCGATCCGAAGGTCGTCAACGTTCAGCAGATGGAAGAGAAGATTGAGAAACTCGGTTATGGTACGCTTCAAGAGACTGCGGATTTGCAACTCGTTGGCATGTACTGTGCAGCCTGTGCCGTCAAGATTGAGAAGGTTGTAGGAAAAATGCCCGGCGTCTCTAACTCGGCAGTAAACTTTGCGATGGAAAGTCTCCGGGTGGAGTACAATCCGGCGGAAGTAAGCATTCCGGATATTCAACAGCGTATCGATAAGCTTGGATATCAGGCGATGCCCAAGGAAGATCAGCAAGATAAGTCAGAACACCGGGAACTTGAGATCAAGAAGCAAAAGCGCAAACTGCTGATCTCGGCTCTTCTGTCACTGCCGCTGCTCTGGTCCATGGTGAGTCACTTCTCGTTTACATCATGGCTCTGGATACCGGATATATTTATGAATCCGTGGTTCCAATTAATATTGGCAACGCCGGTACAGTTCTATATTGGTAAGCAGTTTTATGTGGGAGCCTATACGGCTCTGCGCAACAAAAGCGCGAATATGGATGTATTGATAGCCCTTGGTACGTCCGCGGCTTATTTCTACAGTCTGTATTTGACCATAGATTGGTTCATTGCGGGAGCGGATGCTCACCACGGACCTGCGATGTATTATGAGACGAGTGCCATTCTGATCACACTTGTGCTGCTCGGCAAGCTGTTTGAGACTTTAGCTAAAGGGCGGACCTCGGAAGCGATCAAGTCGCTGATGGGTCTTCAGGCGAAGACAGCAGTGGTCGTCCGTGACGGTCAGGAGATGTCCATTCCAGTAGAGCAGGTGCTCCGTGGTGATATGGTCATCATCAAGCCGGGTGAGAAGATTCCGGTAGATGGCGAAGTGTTGGAGGGAATCTCAGCGGTTGATGAATCGATGCTGACCGGTGAGAGCATTCCAATAGAGAAGAAGGCTGGCGACGTTGTCATCGGAGCAACGTTGAACAAGAACGGCAGACTGATGATTAAAGCGACCAAAGTCGGTAAGGATACAGCACTTGCACAAATCATCAGGGTTGTGGAAGAGGCACAGGGCTCTAAAGCGAAAATCCAGCGGGTTGCTGACGTGATCTCGGGTGTATTTGTCCCGATTGTTGTAGGTATAGCGATTGTATCGTTCTTGATATGGTTCTTCCTGGTGACACCGGGCGACTTCGCCCGCTCGCTGGAAATTGCGATTGCCGTTCTGGTCATTGCCTGCCCTTGTGCATTGGGTCTTGCAACACCAACCTCTATCATGGCCGGTTCCGGACGTGCAGCAGAGTTGGGTGTCCTGTTTAAAGGCGGGGAGCATTTGGAGTCCACGCACAAAATCGATACGATCATCCTCGACAAAACCGGTACGGTTACGAAAGGGAAACCGGAACTTACGGATGTTGAGGTCAATGGAATAGATGAATTGCAGTTCAAACGATTGGTTGGCGCGGCTGAGAAAAACTCCGAGCATCCGTTGGCGGAAGCCATAGTTGCAGGCATAACTGGTGAAGGCACAACTCTTCCGGCAACGGAACAGTTCGAAGCGATTCCCGGCTACGGTATTCGTGCCGTAGTAGAAGGCCACACCGTGCTGGTTGGAACACGGAAGCTGATGAATCAGCATCAGATTGGAATCGGTGAGGCTGACACCCGGATGTCCCAACTGGAGACAGAGGGCAAAACGGCTATGCTTGCAGCTGTGGATGGTCAATATGCGGGTCTTGTAGCCGTAGCTGATACGATCAAAGAAACGTCCAGAGAAGCAGTCGCTAGGCTGAAAGGTATGGGCATTGATGTCATTATGATTACCGGGGACAACGAACGTACTGCTCAGGCGATCGCCAAGCAGGCAGGCATTGACCATGTCCGTGCAGAGGTACTTCCGGAGGGGAAAGCGGAAGAAGTTAAGAAATTACAGCAACAAGGCAAAAAAGTGGCAATGGTTGGAGATGGTATCAACGATGCGCCGGCATTGGCCATGGCGGATATCGGGATGGCGATTGGCACAGGTACGGACGTTGCAATGGAAGCGGCTGACGTTACGCTGATGAAGGGCGATCTGAACAGCATTCCAGACGCTATCTATATGAGCCGCAAAACGATGTCGAACATTCGCCAGAACTTTATCTGGGCGCTCGGATACAACTCTTTGGGCATACCGATTGCCGCATTCGGCCTTCTGGCTCCTTGGGTTGCCGGTGCGGCGATGGCACTGAGCTCGGTATCGGTCGTATTGAATGCGCTCAGACTGCAACGGATGAAGGTGTAAACACAGCGCGAATGGGAGTTGGGGAGAAATGACGGTTAAGAAATTCGCGGTGACACCGGGCTTTGAGGTCGGGGGAACACTCTTCCGGCCGGAACAGCTCGCTGTGCTCGGTTCCACTGTAGGGCCTGATGCGCTGATTGAAATGACAACCTTCAAACAGCTGTACGTGGCGATGGATGAAGAGCGGATTTCTGAAGTACAGGAGCAGTTGAAGCAGGTCGGTCTGGAGGTACATCCTGCCGGATTCGTATCCAAAAGCCTGATCACATGCACTTTTGCCGGGGTGCAGAGGATGCCGGGCTGGATGTCGCCAAAAGGCTTGACGAAGCGGTGGCCGATCATGAGGTGCCAAGTCCGCTCAAGATTGGATATGCGGGGTGTGCGCTAGGCACAAGCGAACCGCTTTTGAAAGACATCGCCGTTGTCAAAATGAAGGACGTATTTGACATCTACATCGGCGGGGAGCCCAAAGGGATCAAGGCAAACATCGCTCAGCTATTTATGAAAGGTGTAACGGAAGAACAGCTTCTCCCGATTATCCTCAGACTGATCTTTATATTTCAGGAGAACGGAAAGAAGAAGGAGACCTACTCCCGATTTGTAAAAAGAATGACGCCAGAAAAGCTGCATGAGCTGGTTAACAGCTCTATAGAGATTACGGCATAAAGATTCATGACAGGATCTCTGGTCACCGTTGACGGCGGCTTGATCCTGTAAGTATAGTCATTAAACAACAGCCCTCCTTGGAACAGCGTCGAAGGTATACTACGCTTATTCCAAGGAGGGCTTATTTTAAAATATAAGATACTTTATTTACCGATATTTTGATAGCGTTCATAGGCTTTCTTATAAATATCCATATATTCGGACAAGCCCATTTTCTCTACGGTCGATACATACTTATCCCAATCGGACATCGGAACTGCTCCTGTGATGAACTTCGCTTCCATTTCATCGATATAGGTGCCCATATCTGAACCAACTGTAGACATGAAATCCGTCTCTTCTTCCGTATAGTTAAAGGCACTCCAATGCTCTTTGATCTTGTGCGGCTCTGCCTTTTCACCCACAGCAATCGATTCTGGCAAAGATTCGGATCCCTTGAAATATTTCGCCTGCACATAGCCCGGGTAGCTGCCTCCAAGCCACGTGATGTATTTTGCCAGTACCTGGTCCATCGTTAGGCCGTTCGGATTTTTAGTAATCTCCTCCGTAAATTCAAGCTGGCCGTCGGCCGTCTTGGTGTACGTCTGTCCTTCCAATCCCATGAAGTAGAAGGTGGCTCCTTCGTCGCCGTAAAAGTGGTCGATCCAGCGGACGGTTGCTTCCGGATTTTTGTTCTTGTCTGTAATAACGAACGCGCCTGGCCATACAACAGGAACTTTGACGTGGGTATAAAGCTGGTCCCCGTATGGCCCTTTCAGTGCACCAAGTCCGAAGTATCCGGTCTGGTTCATCTGGGTCACCGGATTCGGATTGATGGTCGCTCCGAATATCCCTTCCTGCCCCTTGGCATACAGCGCACTCGTCTTGATTGTGAAAATCTCGTTGTCGATTAGGCCTTCCGTATAAAGCTTTCGTACATATTCAATGACATCTTTATACTTCGGATCTGTTCGAAAGAAACGAAGCTCATTCGTAGCAGGGTCCATATCCACATGCTTGTGGCCGAGTCCCCGGTTGCCGAAGCCCCATGCTCCCCGAAGTTGCTCGATTAACGGGTTGATCCCGGTCCCGGCGTACGGAATTTCATCCTTCTTGCCGTTTCCGTTCAGGTCGGTTTCCTTTACAGCCTTTAAATATTGATAGAACTCCTCCGTTGTTGTCGGTTCCTTCATATTCAGCTTATCGAGAAATTCCTGCTTGACCCATAGCGGTGTTCCAATAAGCATCGGTAGAAACTCAGGGCTGTAGAAGGATGGGAAGGAGTAGATATTGCCGTCGGGCATGGTCAGTCCCTTTTTGAGGTCTGGGTATTTCTCCATCAGGCTCTTGAAATTCGGCGCGTACTGATCAATCAGATCATTCAGCTTGATAAATGTTCCCTGAGAACCGTATTTCATCAGATCGGATGCAGGCACGCGCGCGCTGTAAAAGGCATCTGGATAGTCACCACCGGCCAGCGCCAGGTTGCGCTTTTCGGTCAGGTTATCAAACGGGACCAGTTCAAATTTGACGTTGATGTTGGACATCTTGGCGTATTCTTTCCAGACGAGTGTTTCCTCAAAATTATTGCCGTTCGTAGGCGCCTTTCCCGTGAAAAAAGTGAGGGATACCGGTTCTTTTACGATAGGCATTCCCGTTAAGTTTAAGTTCTCTTTGTTAGCAGCTTTCGTCTGCTCGTCCGTCTTCCCGCCGCATGCGGCAAGCAGGCTTACTATTATGGTTGCAGCCAGCAATAATGAGACCCAGCTTTTTCTTTTCATCAAATCAACATCCTTTCATTCGGGAAAATGAGATTTTATCATCGTGCTAGCCTTTTACGGCTCCGATCATAACGCCTTTAACAAAATATTTTTGGAGGAACGGATAGAGACAGAGCACAGGCAGGTTCGCCACCATGACAGCAGCGTATTTAATAGCCTCGCCTTCCATCACAATTCGGGACTGCGTATCATCTCCAATTCCAAGCATCTCCTGCATTTGGCCTTGAATCAAAATTTCCCGCAGAAACAGCTGCAGCGGATACTTATCACGATCCGTCAGATAGATCAGAGCACTAAAATAAGCATTCCAATGGCCGACACTGTAGAACAAAATCATGACCGCGATAATAGGCATGGACAGCGGCAGGACAATCCGGATCAGTGTGCTCATGTTCGAGCTGCCGTCAATTGCCGCAGCCTCCTGGACTTCGTAAGGAATGCCGTTCTGAAAAAATGTTCTCATAATCAAAATGTTATAAACGGATACGGCCCCCGGTATGATGAGCGCCCACATGGAATTCAGCATTCCAAGACTCTTTACGAGAAGGTATGTAGGAACCATCCCTCCGCTGAAAAACATCGTAAATACCATGAGTGCGGCGATGACATTACGGCCGTAGAAATCTTTTCTTGAGAGCGGATAAGCAGCGGCGATGGACATTACCAGATTGATAGCCGTTCCGACAACGGTATACACGATGGTGTTTCCGTACCCGACGAGGATTTCGTTATTTTGAAAAATTTTGCTGTAGCCGACCAGCGTCAGTTCTTTCGGCCACAGCCACACCTCGCCACGCATGACGGCATCCGGGCTGCTGATGGACGCCATGAGGACGAACACGAGCGGATAGAGCACAGCCACACAAATAAGTATCAAAATGATATGAACGGACCAGTCAAACCACTTTTCGCTTTTACTTTGATTAAACATTGTCATTCACCTCCTACCACAGACTCGTGTTGTTCACTTTACGGGCGATGCGGTTGACGATAACCAGCAGGGTGAAGTTAATAACCGAGTTGAACAGACCAACGGCGGCGGAATAGCTGTACTGCCCGTCGATGATCCCCTTGCGGTATACGTGCGTGGAGATGATGTCCGATGCAGGCATGTTAAGCGTATTTTGCATAAGAAATACCTTCTCGAAACCAACGCTGAGCAAAGAGCCCATATTCAGAATAAGCAGAACGATGATAGTCGGCATAATGCCCGGCAGGTTAATGTGCCAGATCCGCTGCCAGCGGCTTGCGCCATCCACCCGGGCGGCCTCATGCAGCTGCTGGTCGATCCCGGCCAGTGCTGCCAGATAGATGATGGAGCTCCATCCCATCTGCTGCCAGACGCCGGATAATACAAAAATGCTCTTGAACCATTCCGGCTGTGTGAGAAAGTCAATCGGCTTCCCGCCAAGCGAGGTGATTAAGGAATTCAACAGGCCTGTTTGCGGTGACAGGAAAATAAACAAGACGCCGACCATGACAACCGTGGACAGAAAATGGGGCGCATACGTGATTGTCTGGACGAAGCGGCTGAATTTTTTCGAACGAACCTCGTTAATGAGCAGCGCGAGGATGATCGGAATCGGAAATCCAACGAGCAGTTGGTACAGTCCAATGCCGAGAGTGTTGCCGAGCAGTCTCCAGAAATAGTAGCTGTCAAAAAACCGTTCGAAATGCTTGAGTCCGACCCAAGGACTGTCCAGTATCCCTTTGTTAGCGATAAAGTCCTTAAAGGCAATCTGCAAGCCATACATCGGTCCATATTCAAATATGAGAAAGAAAGCGATTACAGGCAGGATCAGCAAGTACAGATCCCAGTTCTTCTTCACGCGTTTGTACACTAGCGAACGGCTCGTTTTGTTTCGGGACTTTATTGAAGCAGTAGGCACAGGGGGGGGAGTAAGCAAGCAAGACTCTCCTTTCTATAGGTCAATCCATGATAGATAAGTTCAAATGGCTCCGGTGCTTACAACTCCCTTTTTGTGAATTTATCCAATTGATTGAATTAATGTTATTGTACAAGGTCCATGTCAACCTCGTATTAACTGAACGTAAACTTGGGTCCGCTCCTTTCCGAAGGTTTGTTATGCATCTTAGCAGGGGAGATGTTAAATGTGAATGAACATTTCTTTAAGTCCTTATCGTCTTATTGGCCGGGATAAAGAAAAGATAACTTTACAAAAAAATGATTGTACATTGCGGAGCCATATTGAGTAAAATGTGGTTGACACATCATCTTCAAACTGTAAAACGGGGGGATATGATAACTTGAAATGGAAATGGTTAAGGCAGAAGAGCTTTGTTTTCCGGATTTATGTCAGTTTCCTGGTCATCATTTTGCTTTTTTCCGTTTTTAATCTCTTATCCGTCCATCTGTTTAGCAAAGGCGTACAGAATGAGATCATTCAATACAATCGAATGATGCTGAAAAATACGGCTGAACGCTATCAGACCCATTTTGAACGGGTCAAAACGCTGGTGTTCGATATATATTCCAAGGATGAAGTGGTGGCTTTTAATCATCAGATTATGAAGAGAAAGGCAGAAGATATTGACTATAGAGCTGCAAAGGACATATTGAAGGATCTGCGGACTCAGACGTCCAATCCGATGTTCTATCTGAACAATTTGGTGATTCATTTTGATAAAGGCAATATTGTTTTGGAGAAAGAAGGCAGTCTCCCAGCAGATATGATGTTTACAAATTTCTATGTGAGCAAGCTTTATCCGGCTTCTTTCTGGAAGAATAATATCCGTTATCCGGGCAATTTTTTAATGCATTCCGAAAGTGATTTCCAGGTATCAGGTCTGAATGATTCGAATACCGCGGGGATTATTCCGGTTTCTTTTCATATGCCGTCATCCCATTATCAGGTTATCGCATTCCTGGATGCGCAGCGGATGAATGAAGCTTTTTATGATGACGCAGAGGATAAGCAGTTTATGATTTTGAAAGGGGACGGATCGGTTCTGTATCGCACGGCGGGCAGTCTGTCAGCGGATGCCATTCCGGAAATTGATGATGATCAGCCTTACAGGTTATCGGACGGCTATTATTTTTTTGAGGAAAAGGATACGGAGAACAGCTTAACCTATGTAACAGCGGTGTCTTCAGCCAGCATTGCCGCCCGGGTGCGGAGCACAAACTGGAATCTGGTGTTCATATTGACGGTGTCAGTTATCATCGGATTATTGATCTCGATGTACTTTATACGGGGTATCCATCGACCGATCAAACAGTTTATGGCGTCTATTCTTCACCGGAATCCCGCCAAACTGGAAAGCAGGGTCCATGAATTCGATCTGATTCATCAGAATATTAGGGATTTAATGCTGGAGAAGGAATCGATTCATCGTGAACTGCAGAACAAGCAATCACTGCTAACCAGCTTTGGTTATATTAACAAGCTCAAGGCGATTGTATCGGATATCAACGAGTGGAAAGATATTGCCGATCTGAACGAGCCGTTCTTCCTTGTCTTGTACCAGCTGCATTTCAAGGCGCAATCTGCGGACAATATGCATGTGAAGAGAAGCAGAATGGCGTACTACATACATGAATACATCAATGTGGTCATCTCGGAATCCATTCCCGGCTCTCATACACTCCAAATCGAGAATAATCAGATCATTTCCCTGATCCGCAGGAATGAGATACCGGGCGATCTCGACAAGGCATTATCCATGCTAAAGGAGCGGCTGGACCATGACCGCAGCTATGTGCTTGTTACGATCGGAATCAGCTCTATATATCCGGACTCTTCTGAGTTTAACGAAGCTTATACCGAGGTGCTGGAACTGGTTCAGCACGGAAGACCTGTAGACGAAACCCAAATTATTCGCGGCCCGCGGCCAGATGCGGCATGGCTGGTGTTTACGATGCAGCAGGAGCATGAGCTGTACGCGAATTTGCAGGCCGGCAATGCTCCGTTCTGCATTTCATTTATTGACCGGATGCTTGATCAATTTAACAGGAAGGAAGCGAGTATCCGTCAACTGCGCAGGCTCGGGGACGGAATTATTACAAGAGTGATGAAGATTCTGGAGCCTTTCAATGCGGCTGATAAAGCCATGGCGCGGCAGCAGATGCAGCTAATGATGGAGTGCTGTACACTGGATCATTTCAAGCAATATTTCTCACAGCTGTTTGATACAGCCGCAGCTATTATCCTGACCAAAAAGGAAGAGCAGGATCCTATTATTTCTTATGTAATGGATTATATCGAGAATCGGGTTGGGAGCGATATCTCGCTGGATCAGCTGGCGGAGAGTCTGAACCTGTCGGCTGCCTATCTTTCCGTATATATCAAGGAGAAGACTGGAGCCAATTTCAGTGAACACTTTAACACGGTACGGATAAGAAAAGCGAAGGATCTGCTCTCCGGCAACGAATTGTCGATACAGGAAATAAGTCTTCAGCTCGGATACAGTAATGTGACCTCCTTCAATCGGATGTTCAAGAAGATGACGGGAATGCCTCCGGGAGAATACCGTAAACGCGAAATGATACACACCGGTCTGGATCGTGATCAGATGCGCACATTATTATAATTACAAAAGAATACCAGCCTTCCCCTTGTAAGGGTGAAGGCTGGTCTTTCTATATATTAGCAACACGGCATAACGATATAACACACCGTCCTGTGACCTCAGGGCGGTGTTTTTGGTATGAGCCCTTACTTTTTGATCTTGAATAGGGTTGAACCTATCTGGGGGATCCTGGCAAATTAGGAATTTCATCGACATTGACTGTCTTATGAGAAAGAGTTAAATTTTTAATTATTAATAGTTTTTAACTATTTAATTTTGCGGGATTTTGGGTTAACACAAAAAGTTATGAGGTGATGGACACTGGACAAAAAAGAGAAATTATCTTACCTGATAGCTTCACATATGAACAGTTTAGTGGTTGGTTTCTCCAAGCTGTTGGACAACGACCTGACGACTTCTCAATATTTTATCCTTCAAATGCTTGCAAGCGAAAATATGTATACGAGTTCTGAGATTGCAAGCGCGTTGGATGTCACTCTTTCAGCTGTAACGAACTTGAGCAACAAGCTCGTCCGCAAAGGGTATGTGGAGCGTATTCCGTCACAGACGGACAGACGAAGTATCTATTTGAAGATTACTGAACAAGGTCTGAACGTTAATGCACAAATGCTAGAGAGGTACAAGGAACTGACCGATGGGTTAGGGTTCGATTTTTCCGAGCAGGAAGTGGATTTGCTCATTGCATCTTACGAAAGAATGATCGAACGTTTACAACAGAACAACCAATAATCGTGACGCTTATAGTTACATACAAACAAAGACCAGCCTATCCCTAGCATGGGGAAAGGCTGGTCTTCTTATATATAAGTAACAGGGCTAATTAGCCTATATTTAGCTATGGAGTTCTGATTCGTAATTAATCAGGGTTTCGTTATGCCGACATCCGCCAGCAATTCATAGGAACGAAGACGGGCTTTATGATCATAAATGGCAGACGCCACAATGATCTCATCCGCATCTGTCATGTCCATGAAGCGATCGAGCTGTTGACGCACTGTAGCCGGGCTGCCGATCGCGGAGAAGCTTAAAGTGCGTCCGACCACGGCTTTTTCCTGTGGGGTCCAGACCGAATCCATGCTGTCGACCGGAGGCTTAAGCTGACCGGTGCGACCACGGATGATGTTCAGAAATTGCTGCTGGGCCGAGGTCGCCAGTCGCTGGGCTTCCTCATCCGTATCTGCACAGATGACATTAACACCAACCATCGCGTACGGCGTCTGCAGTTCTCCGGATGGTTTGAAGTTGCTGCGGTACAGATCAAGCGCGGGAAGTAGATAATCCGGCGCAAAGTGGCTGGCAAACGCAAACGGCAGACCGAGCTGTGCCGAGAGCTGTGCACTGAAGCCGCTAGATCCGAGCAGCCAGATTGGAATATCCAGACCTTCACCCGGAATGGCTCTAACTCTCATTGAGGAGCCGGATGTCGGATGGAAGTAACTACGAAGCTCGCCCAGCCGTTCAGGGAAATCTTGACCGTCGCTGCCGGGGCCACGCCGCAGTGCGCGCGAAGTCAGCTGATCTGAACCCGGAGCCCGACCGAGGCCGAGGTCAATGCGGCCCGGGAACAGGGATTCCAGTGTGCCGAACTGCTCTGCTATGACGAGTGGGGAATGGTTCGGCAGCATGATTCCGCCGGAACCGACCCGCATTTTTTTCGTGCCGGCTGCGATATGCCCAATTACAACGGACGTGGCTGAGCTTGCAATGCCCGGCATGTTATGATGCTCTGCCAGCCAGTAGCGGTGATATCCCCACTGTTCGGCATGCTGTGCCAGCTCGAGCGAGTTTCTCAGCGATACAGCTGCTGTGCTGCCTTCGGTTATCGGAGCCAGATCCAGAATGGATACCGGTATATTTTGAAGCTGCTTGGATGTATGTGAAGAGTTCATATTTTGTTCCGTCATCTAAATAGCCTCCTTAAGATAAGTACTATTTTTTTGTAATACAATAACAATTATATACCTTGTACTGAAATAACCAAAATCCTTTGAATGAAAGGTCAAAACGGTTACTCTGCTCTTTAGATTGACTCAATAAAGGATTGTCATTGGCATGAGAGACACTTTATTTTTATCTTTTATGCCTTCTGTACCGAAATAGCCATGAACAAAGGGACTTCTCAGCGTAGAAGTCCCTTTGTTGTCTAACTTTCATTTTATATTGTCAGCCGCTCCATCCCGTTCAGATAAGGACGGAGAGCTGCCGGGATGGCAATCGATCCGTCCTCCTGCTGATGGTTTTCCAGCAGGGGAATCAGGATACGGGGCGAAGCTACCGCCGTATTGTTCAGCGTGTAGCAGTAACGCAGAGCACCGGTTTTGTCCCGGTATCGGATGTTCGAACGCCGTGCCTGGAAATCAAGCAGGTTCGACGACGAATGGGTCTCTCCATAGGCCCCTCGGCTCGGCATCCATGTTTCAATATCATACTGCTTGTAAGTTTTTTGCGACATGTCTCCAGTGCACACCGCCATAACCCGGTAAGGGAGCTCGAGCAGCTGTAGAAGCTCTTCGGCGTTGGCGGTAATCTCCTGAAGCAGATGCTCCGAAAGCTCTAGACTGGCCTCGCACAGGATGACCTGCTCCACTTTTGCGAACTGGTGAACCCGGTACAGGCCTCGGACATCCTTGCCCGCCGACCCGATTTCGCTGCGGAAGCAGAGCGAGGCGGCAGCAAGTTTGAGTGGTTCGGTAACATCTACCGTTTCACCGCTGTAATACGAGACGAGCGGAACCTCCGAGGTGCCGACCAGCCATTTGTCTTCGTCCGTAATATGAAAGGTCTGGTCTCTGCCAAGCGGGAAGTAGGCCGTATTCATAAGTGCCTCGGTCCGTACCATCAGCGGTACATCGAACAGGGTAAAGCCCTTTTTGACAAGCAGGTCCAGTGCCAGCTGCTGCACAGCCCGGTGAAGCATGACACCAGTACCGGTCAGATAGTAATTCCGGCTGCCGGCAGTTTTGACACCACGAGGAATGTCGATCATTTTGTGCATTTCACCGAGCTCCACATGGTCTCTAAGTGGAAACTCGAACTCTGGAAGCAGACCGACTTTTTTCATCTCTATATTGTCTTGGTCCGAAGCTCCGACAGGGGTGTCCGGCGATACGATGTTCGGCACAAGTGCCAATAGCTCAATGTACGCGGCATCGGTCTCTCGCAGGGTGTTCTCTTGCCCGCCAAGCCGTTCATTGATTTCTTTAACAAGCTGTTTGATATTTTCGGCTTGCTCCCGGTTTCCTTGCCGCATAAGGTTGCTGATTTTCTGTGTGAACCGGTTACGTTCCTGCCGGAGCGCCTCTACTTCTTGCAGCATCGAACGACGTCTCTCGTCCAGATCCATCAGCTCTTTAACCGACAGCTTGATGCCCTTTTGATCCGCTGCCTGCTGAACTTCCGTTTGATTCTCTTTACGTTCCCTTAGCCATTTCATGTCTAACATGGTCACCGCGCTCCTTTGTTTGGATAAAATAAAAAAGCGTCCTAGTCCATATGGGACGAGGGACGCTTTTGCGCTCGCGGTGCCACCCAAATTGATTGAACCGCTAAAGTTTCAGGGTTCAATCCACTTTGATTCCGCGGTAACGGGCGGATCCGGTTAACTTAGGGGGGTATCCCTTGACGAGAACGCCTCGGAGTTGGATGCTCTTCATTGGCCTGATTTCGATATTTGTATCAGTATACCGCAGATATGTTATTTTATTCAAGAGCAAAGCGGAAACCTGTACTCATACCGAGGAAAAATGCTGCTCACGATGTTTACCCGCGCGGCTGGCCGGGCGTTCGCTATCCCAGCGGAAGGTAAATGCAGCCAAGACCAGGCAGACGACGGTAAACCCGGTCAGGATACCGAGCGGCAGTCCTATAGCGGAAAGGGACCCGCCATTGGCCTTTACGGCAATACCCATCGCCTCCACAAGGTAATGAAACGGCTGCAACTGGCCGACGACGCGGACCCATTGTGGCGCTTGCTCCAGGGAATAAAAGGCTTCGCTGGTGAACAGTAACGGAAAGCTCATCAGGTTGGAGATCATGTTGACGTTACTTTCATCACGGGAAAGGTTGGCTGCAATAAATCCGATGGCGGTAAAGCAGACAGTTCCAATAAGAAGTACCAGCAGCATAAGGGCCGATCCGGTTAGGCTGAGTGAGACGCCAAGCAGCAACACGCTGACGATGATTACACATACACTGACGAAAAGTGCCAGCACGGTTCTGGCTCCGGTCATGGCCGTGATGAACGAAAGGGTGGAGAAGGGCGTAGCTCGAAGCAGCTTATAAACGCCGCGGTTACGGTGGGACATTACGTAAAAGGCCGTAACCATGGTCGCGCCAAACAGAACATTAGTGGTCAGTACACCGCTGAGCAGGCGGTCTGAATAGGCCGGATTATCAAAATATAGTCCAAGCCCCACCAGCATGGCGAGCGGAAAAGCGACGTTCCAGACCATCGTATGAATGTCGCGGAATATGCCCCGCAGCATTGTGGTAAGAATCGTAAACATGAACAGGTTCCTCCTTCGTGATTGGCAGCTTTTGCTGCTGTTGTATTCATGATAATTTCAAACATGACATGTGGTCGACCGCCGTCATGCGACACAGCACTGCGCTCTAGGAGCTTCGCGCGGTGAGATTTGAAAAAACTCCGTACACTGAACTGAAGCCACCTCCAGCTTAGGCCTCTGTTAATGAGATATACAGCTCCTCCAGACTTTCAGCCCCGTGTGTGGACAGCAGGAATTCGGGTGAGCCTTCCGCTTGGATTTTGCCGTTACAGATCAGAAGTATGCGCTGTGCAAGCTTATTTACTTCTTCCATGTCATGTGAAGTGAACACGATGGAGGTGCCGGCATCAGCCAGCGACCGGATCAGCTCGCGGATTTCGCGGCGGGCACGGGGATCAAGGGAGGCCGTTGGTTCATCGAGGAACAGCAAATTCGGATCGTGCACAAGCGCCATGGCGATGGCAAGCCGCTTCTGCTGCCCGCCAGATAACCGCAGGGCATCCGTCTTGGCAGCATCAGCCAGTCCGCAGCGTTCCAGGTGGGGCATGAGCTGATGATCTTTCAGCCGCAATCCATAGAAGGCGGCGAACATCCGCAGGTTCTCAAGTGCTGTAAAGCCGGGAAAGAAGGGGGTTGACTGCAGCTGTAAGCCGATGTGGCGGGAAGGCTGAGAAGTCCAGTACGTAACGGACCCGTCATCCGGACGCCGGAGCCCAAGTATGAGATCCAGCGTTGTTGATTTTCCGGCACCGTTTGGTCCGATGATTGCCAGTACCTCACCCTCCCGGATATCCAGATGAATTCCGTTGACGACATGCTTGTGACCATAGGTTTTAACTAAACCATGGGCCTGAATTAATGTTTTCATTCTTTATCACTCCTTTAACCAATGTTTATTATCCAATGTTGGATATATGCTTAAAATAAAAGCCGCAGAGTAGTAGCGGCCTTTATTTCTGTACGAGAGATATTACCTGCCTAAGGAACTTTGCATCCTGGTCCAACAGGGCAATCGCGTTATCAAAGGTAGCTATGGCAATAGGAGTAAGTCCATATTGGCTTTTGATCTCTTTGCCTAATCGCCACTGGGCCAGCGATTCCTCTACCTGCTTCAGGTTCTGTTCCAACAAGCTGACGGCCTCGGAGACAGGGATGTTCTCAATCCAATTGAGTCCCAGTGAGAAGTCTGACTTGGCTGAATGGGGAGGCAGGGTGAGCGTCTCCCGGATCATGCGCTGAAACAGTGACTCGCCATCCTCTGTAATGCTGTATATTTTACGGATCCTGGCGCCGGTTCGTTCTTCAGCCGTGGTAACGATCAGTCCTTCGCTCTCCATTTTGTTCAGTGCGTAGTAGATGGAGCCGGAAAGTACGTTAGCCCACACATCCATTCTGCTGGTCTGAATCAACTGCTGAATTTCATAGCCGTGCATCGGACGCTGGCGCAGGAAAGAGAGCAGAATAAGATTGGTCACGTCATAACTTCCTTCCTGATGGGTTCATGAGTGAAATAATGTATATCCAACGTTGGATATACGGTGTTATCTGGATTATAGAACGTCATGGATATCTTTGTCAATGCTATATTAATGCCTAATGCCTCGGAGCCCCAAGCATAATGGCAACGCCAACGAGACAAACGGCTGCCCCAATCCAGTCATACGTATCGGGCATCTTTTTGTCGATTCCCCATCCCCATAAGACCGAAAGAATGATAAACAAGCCACCATACGCAGCATACACTCTTCCGAAGTCCGGGAATTTCTGAAGCGTAGGAAGAATTCCATACACGACGAGCACGACAGCCCCGATAATCCCGTACCAGTATGGCCGTCCTTCGCGCAGCCACAGCCACACCAGATAACCCCCGCCGATTTCAGCGAGTCCTGCCAGCAGAAAAATAATGATGGAATGTATCATATTTCACCTTACCTATCACAAAAATGTATGTTCGTATTCAAGCCTGGTGATTCAGTTATGCCATATGTTAAGGCCGATGATAAAAATATGCAAAGTATGTTTTTTAGGAGCGCTTTTTCACCCTGTAGTTTCACGGTGCTTATCCCCGGCAAAAATACTATAATAAAGGCAAGTTCTTGACGAGTGACCATAGATCAGGGAGGTACGGGATTGGACGAGCTGCAACGGGAACATGAAATTATGAAAGTCTGCCTCCTCGCCGGCAAAATTATGCTGCAAAGCGGAGCAGAGACGTACCGCGTGGAGGATACGATGATGCGGATCGCCGCATCCTACGGTGTGGACAATAGCCACAGTTATATGACACCAACAGGCATTATTTTTTCAGTGGAGGAGCCGCAGCATATTACGAGGCTGATCCGGATTTCAGAACGTACCACCAACCTATATAAAATTGATCGGGTTAACACGATATCCAGGAGCATTAGCCTGGGCGAGCTGACCATTTCGGAGGCACATCGCTCACTTCAGGAAGTGGAACGAGCGAAGCCGAACTATCCGATGTGGCTTCTTATCCTCATGGCGACCATTTCTAGCGGTTGCTTCCTGATCATGTTCAAGGGAACCTGGCATGATTTTATTCCGGCTGCGATCGCCGGTGGTCTTGGATTCTCCTGCTCGGTCTTTTTGCAGCGGGTCATTCCCGTCCGCTTTTTCTCGGAGTTTTCCGGAGCGCTGATGATCGGACTTGCCGCTGTGTGGATGGTGAAGAACGGCTTTGGTCGGCAGATCGATGTCATTATTATCAGCTCGGTGATGCCGCTTGTCCCGGGTCTGCTCATTACGAATGCGATACGTGATCTGATGGCCGGGCATCTCATCTCGGGGTTGTCCAAGGGAGCAGAAGCGTTTATTACCTCGTTTGCTATTGGCGCGGGTATTGCGTTTATGCTGTCATTTTACTGAAAGGGGGAGGCGACATGTTCATGATATACCTACAACAGATCATAACCAGTTTTATCGCCTCCGCTGCTTTCGGCATGATCTTTAACGCGCCTCGAAAAGCGCTGATGCAGTGTGGCTTCGCCGGTATGGTCGGATGGATGCTGTACATCTGGCTACAGGACATGGAGGTGAAGGCGGTGACGGCGACGGTGGTCGCAGCCTTTTGGGTGACGATGATCAGTTACGTTTTCGCCAAGAAATACAAAACGCCTATCATCGTCTTCAGTGTGTCCGGTATTATTCCGCTTGTCCCGGGAGGCCTCGCCTACAATGCGCTGCGCTACGTCGCTCAGGACCAGTACGATCTTGCCGTTCAGTTCGGAGCCCGGGCGTTCATGATTTCCGGAGCGATCGCGGCGGGCCTTGTACTCGCGGAAGTGACAAACCAGGTGATCAAGAAGATCGCATGGGCTCGGCGTCCATAGAGGAACAACTGTCCGCAGTTTCTGGCTTCAAAGCGGGTGGAATCTGCCCATCATCGAAAATTTTCAAAATATTACTAAATTTAGTAAACTTCCGTCTCATTACTTGTGTTATACATAATAATACCCTAGACGGAAAGGATGCAGGTGATGGGCCGTGAACGAGAAAGAACTGCTGAACAGGAAGGTTATCGTATATTCCTTACTCAGTGCGCTTGTTGTTCTTGCCGGCAGCCGTGCTCGAAACATAAAGTGTACCCGGGATAACAAGAAAACTGCGGAGATGGAATGCCATCAGCAAAAGTAAATGCAACAGTGAAGTACTTATATACAAGTACAGGCCGGGGAAGAATACTCCGGTCTGTTTCTACGTATAAGGGAAAATCAAACTTTGTAACTTACATCACTATTGTGCATATGCACAATAAAATACGTTATGACATCAATAGAATTGACCCCTCATAGTGTTTATACTTAATCCTGTAAGCGTCATCAATTCCATGGAGAATGACAAACATGAAGAGCACCTAAACTTTGCTGAGGAGGCAAACAACATGGATGGGACAGTTATTCATTGGGGCGGAGCCGTTATCGGTCTGATCTTAGCCATTGTACTTATTTTCAAAAAAGTAAACCCGGTCTACGCCTTGTTTGGAGGCGCTGTCATTGGCGGTCTCCTGGGCGGAGCGTCGATTGATCTGACCGTACAGTATATTATCGAAGGAACAAACAGTGTCATGGGTGCGGTTGTACGTGTCCTGGCAGCCGGTGTGCTCGCAGGTATTCTGATTGAATCCGGTGCAGCCGAGCGAATAGCCGAAACGATTGTCGCCAAGCTGGGCGAAAAGAAAGCGCTTTTATCGATTGCGTTGGCCACGATGATCATTACCGCGGTAGGGGTATTTATTACCGTAGCGATTATTATCGTAGCACCGATCGCATTGTCCGTCGGCAAAAAAATCGGTATTTCTAAAACAGCACTGCTGCTTGCTCTGGTTGGCGGCGGTAAAGCGGGGAATATCATTTCCCCGAACCCGAACACGATTGCAGTAGCGAAAGGATTTGACGTGGATCTGGCGCAGGTCATGATCAACGGATTTATTCCCGCAGTTGCGGGCCTTATCGTAACCGTTCTGGTAGCCAAGATGCTAACGAACAAAGGCGTCATGGTATCAGACACGGATCAGGTGGATGATGGAGCATCCAAGAAAGAGAAGCCGAGCTTCGGCCGTTCCATGGTGGCACCGATTGTAGCTATCGTGCTGCTTGCCCTTAACCCGATTGGCAGCATTCTGGACATCGAAGCGCTGAAGGCGTTTAAGATCGATTCGATGATCATTTTGCCAGTAGCTGGCATCATCGGCCTGATCGCTATGAAGCAGACGAAACATATTATTACCTTTACAACCTCCGGTTTGAACAAAATGACAGGCACCGCCATTATTCTGATTGGAGCAGGCGCAATTGCCGGTATAATCTCCAAATCAAATTTGAGCGCAGTTGTCGTTGATACGATTGAAGTGATGGGTGTTTCCGGTACATTTCTTGCACCGCTGGCCGGTATTTTGATGGGGGCGGCTACGGCGTCGACATCCACGGCATCGATTGTAGCGGCAGGATCATTTGGTGAAGCGATATTGTCGATGGGTACGGCTCCACTGAGCGCAGCGGTTATGGTACACACGGGTGCTACTGTTATTGACCATCTGCCGCACGGCAACTTCTTCCACGTCACCGCAGAATCCGTGAAGATGAGCATTAAGGAACGGATGAAGCTGATCCCTTACGAAAGTATTGTCGGTTTGACGATGGCGATTGTCGCTACGATTCTGTACGGATTTATATTTTAAGAAGCTGTAATTTTTAAAGAGATGGGTGGGACTATAGATGAAAAATGATTTCGTAATCGTACTGGCACCGGACTCCTTTAAAGAGAGCATGACAGCCAAAGAAGTGTGCGAAGCGATGGAACGGGGAATCCAGAAGGCTAATCCAGCGATCACTTGCATCCATGTACCGATGGCGGATGGTGGTGAGGGGACGATGCAGTCCCTTGTAGATGCAACAGGGGGTACCATTCATACGATGAAGGTGAAAGGGCCTTTTGGCAACGAAGTGGAGGCTTTCTACGGAATATCGGGTGATGGTGAGACAGGTGTTCTGGAGATGGCTAGTGCAAGCGGTATCCATCTCGTATCCCCGGAGAGCAGAAATCCGCTGGTTGCAACAACTTACGGTACAGGTGAGCTGATCAAGGCGTGTCTGGACCACGGTGTCCGCAACCTCTTGATCGGGATCGGCGGCAGTGCAACGAACGATGGCGGAGCGGGCGTGGTTCAGGCACTGGGCGGCAAACTGTTGGATAGTGAAGGAATAGAACTTCCTTTTGGTGGCGGCCAGCTGGGCAGGCTTGCAAGCATCGATCTAACTCACTTTGATCCGCGGCTTCAGGACATCATGGTGGAAGTGGCCTGTGATGTAACCAATCCGCTGTGCGGACCCAAGGGAGCGTCCCATGTGTTTGGCCCGCAAAAGGGTGCAACACCGGAGATGATTGAACAGCTTGATGATAACCTCCGCAATTACGCGAATGTTATTAAGCGTCAGATGAACAGGGACATTGTTGATGTACCGGGCGCCGGTGCAGCTGGCGGACTTGGGGGAGGATTGATGGTATTCCTAAACGGTGTATTGAAAAAAGGAATCGACATGGTCATTGACTATACCGGACTTGAAGAAAAGGTGCAGCAGGCGGATATGGTGTGGACTGGAGAGGGCGGCATGGACTTCCAGACTCAGTACGGAAAAACCCCACTTGGTGTGGCGATCGTGGCGAAGAAATACAATAAACCCGTCGTAGCTCTAGCCGGACGGATTGGTGATCAGATCGAAGTGCTGTACGATAAAGGCATTGATTGTATTTTCGGAATTATGCCGGGTGCAGCCACAATAGAGGAAGCTTTGGCTAATGGACAGGAAAATGTGGAGAGAACGTCCGAGAACGTGACACGACTGATGCTGTCGCTAAACGGATTGAAACAGCCGGTGATCACTGAAGCCGGAGAGAGAACGAAATAGAGCGCTTTAGAGTAAATAGATATGCAGTAAGATGATGTACTTCAAGAAGCTGGCCGCACATCGGTCGGCTTCTTGCCGTATTCAGCAGGCTGTCGAAAAGCGGTCTGTCTACTGTGAAGATACATCGATCGACGTTTTTCTTATGCGTAAAACGTGTAAACTACGGAGTAGATGTGTAGGCGGAGAACCTGACACTGATAGGAGGCGCAGCATGAAGTTATCCAGACCGCTTGCAGAGAGAATTGCCAATGAGATGATGAACGTCATTCCTTATAATATCAATGTGATGGACGAGAATGGCACCATTATAGGGAGCGGAGACCCGAAGCGTATTGGGACGTTTCATAATGGAGCTTTAAAAGCCATTCATTCAGGCCGGGTTAATGAGGTGTACGAGGTAGGCGGAGGCATGATGCCCGGCGTCAATGAACCGATTATGATGGACGGTGTCATCATTGGTGTTGTTGGCATTACTGGACATCCGGATGAGGTCCGGCCTTTTAGTAAGCTGCTTAAAGTAACGGTGGTTTTGCTTATTGAACAGGAAGTACAGAATAAGAGAAAGCAGGATGAGAGGCAACGTCGGGAAAAGTTCTATCATGAACTGTCCTACCGAAAGACTGCTTATGATCAGGATTTTCTGGAAAGGGCCAAGGATTATGGTTTGGATCTTACCCGGAAGAGTCAGGCGATTCTTGTTCATGGCGCATTGAGCGGCCGGGAGTTCCGTCATTTAGTTCAGGAGTATTCCCATTACTGGAATCTGGAGAATGACAAGACGGTGTTTTTTATGACGGATCATTTCCGGTCAAAGGAATTGCTGGAGAGGCTTCTGGATATTAATGGGATTGTGCGTATTGGTGTAGGCCAAGTTGAGGAACTGGCGGCGCATTCGCTGGAACAGGCTTCATTGGCGATGGAAACAAGCGCGAAGATCAATCCGTCCCGCTCAATAAACCGCTACGATGATCTCAAGTTCATCATTCAGCTGTCTCATGAAGACCGAAAAGAGCTTGGTGCTGTATATAACGTGCTCCACCAGAACGGGGACAAGCTGGGACTGATAGAGACACTGCAGGTATATATTGCAGAGAACGGAGACCATAACCAAACGGTCAAGCGGCTGAATATTCACCGCAACACGCTGAATTATCGGTTAAACCGGATCAGGCAACTGACCGGAAAGGACCCTCGTTCCCTGATTGAACTGTTCGAACTGCTGTGCGGGTTAATGTGGAGACCATAATCTCCTCATTTGATACCGAGTCGCATCCGGTAGCTGAACATAACCTCCCGGGTCTCTCCGTGAAAATATTCCTCTACCTGCTTTCTAAAGGCATCTATCGCCGGATTGAGCTCCTGTATTCCAAGGCGCAACAGAGTTTGAACTCCTCCCTGGCTAATGGCAAGGCCAACATATCTTTCTGCGGTGCATGGTTCCATATGATGAAAGACGATTTCTTTGGCAAAACGAAACAGTCCACTCTCCCGGATATGTTTCAAATGTTCGTTTTTGTTCCATTTATGAGCCTTCCTGCCCTCCTCTATATGCCGATCGATGATGATTTCGCTGAACTCAATCAGCTCATGATAGGATTGCTCAATCGGCCAGTGCAGGCTTGGAGGCCAGTCACAGTCATAGACAGCAAAAATACCCTCTGGACGTAATATTCTTGCCGCTTCTTTAAGTGTGCTTGCCGGCTCCATCCAATGAAAGGATTGCGAACAAGTAATGATATCCACAGAGCTTGCCTCGAGTCCAATTTGGTTGAAGTAGCCGGCAGCGAACGAGATATGTTCCGTGTTATCCTGCTCTTGAAGTTTCTCCTCCGCTTTACCCCGCATGTCGTCGTTCGGTTCAATGCCGATGATCCGTTCCGCTTCGTCCTTCCATACAAAAGAAGATAATCCTGTACCACAGCCGAGATCGACGACAAGCGAAGGCTTTTGCTGCAGATAGCCTGTCAAAATATTAATGACCTGTTCAGGTGCCTCTGGACGGTACTGGTCGTAGGTGTTCTCGTATCCCGAGAATCGCTCCACATTGCTCTGCCGGTTGCCTTCGGGAATGTGCCGAGGGTCCGCACCGGAGCCCAGCGGTTTTGAATGGTTATCCATTGTCTTTTCATCTCCTCACACGGTTTGAACGACTTCGAGCTTAGCTTACGCCCCGGTTAAAGGGACGCTTCTCCCTCCATATTATTAATTATAGCAGAGCTTCTGAATTCCGAATGTATTGTTCTATCACTCACCCCCATTTTTGCAGGTAGCAAGCAGCGAGGCCGTGAAAAAGGTACAATAAAAGGATACTAAACGGATAGTGCAGAGAGAGGGAACAATATGAAACTGGACAAAAGTAAAAAAGCCGTCTTTTTTGATGTGGACGATACATTATATGATCATCTGACCCCGTTCCGCAGGGCCCTCGAGACAATTGCCCGGCCGAAGGAGGGCTTTCCGTATGAGGCAGCCTATCACCGACTGCGTTATTACAGCGACATGCTGTCGCTGGAGCTCGGAGGCGCTGGTTCGGACGACTACGAGAGCGCCGTGGAGGATATGAGACGCCGTCGTTTTCAGCTGGCTTTACAGGAATTCGATATCGAGCTTAGTCCGGAGCAGGCGGAGCGCATGCAAGCGGCCTATATCGGATGCCAGTATGAGATTGATATGTTTGAAGGCGCGCGGGAGCTGCTGCAGCGTCTGGCCGATGATGGTCATGTCGTTGGACTGATCACGAACGGGCCGCTGGAACATCAAATGAACAAAATTGCGGCGATGAATCTCGGGAGTATCATCCCGGCAGATCGGTTATTCGTGTCCGGAGATGTCGGCTGGGACAAGCCGGATCAACGTATTTTTGTTCATGTGAACGAGCGCACCGGAACAAGCCCGGAGCATAGCTATTATATTGGGGATTCATGGCGTAATGACGTCATCGGTGCACTGGCAGCAAGCTGGAACGTGATCTGGTTTAACCACCGGGGGACAACGCCTGAGTCAGAGCACACTCCGCATCACACCGCAGGAAGCTATACAGAACTGGCACAAATCTTGGAGACAGCTCTGTAGTAGTGAAGGCTCATGAGTGTGATTTGCCACTGCTGGCGGCATTCCCATGTTCCACTTATGCCTTCTCGGGCATAAGCTGTACAGAAGGGGGCGGGCGTCTTGAGAATCGACCTTGGGTGCGGCAGTGACAAGCATGCCAATTGTACCGGAATCGATATCCAACCAGGGAAGAATGTCGATATTGTTCATGATTTTGAACAGTCTATTCCACTGTTGGATGATGCGGTTTCCTTTGTCATGGCGAGCCGCAGTCTGGAATATTCCCGTGATTTGCTCACCGTGATGAGGGAAATATACCGGGTCTGCGAGCATAAAGCGCTGGTCTGCATCTTGGCTCCTTATTCTCGGTCCGCCCTTCACATCGCGAATCCGGCAATCCAGACCTATTTCAATGAATATACACCGTTCTACTTGACCTCTAAAGGGTATCACAGAGACCTAGAGATGACCTTTGGATTTACGCCGAATTATATCCCGGAGGAGGCGCCAGGACTTGGGTTTCGCCTTCTTCGAATGGAAATGTTCTATTTCCCGGATGTGAGAGCGACGTACAAAATACCGGACCGTGAGGAAATAAGGCAGTCACTCATCGACGTGGCGGATGAAGTTATGTATCACTTTATGGTTGTCAAAAAACCGGTGACGAACCTGGAGTGTTGTGTGCTTGCAGCCAGTAAACTGGAGGAGCCGAATCGGATAGCGGAGTGGAGGCGAAGGGAGCTTTCTACGTCGGCGACTTCGCAAATTCCGCGGGAGACTTTCGACAATCCACTGTATATCGAACTTGCAGAACCTGAAGACACGGGTTCGACCATTAAACCGGCTGGCAAACCGCCTTCATCGGCCGCTAAAAGAAAAGGGGCATTAAAGATGAAGAAGGGCAAAAAACGAAGCAGGCTGATCCGCGTCAAAAGCGTGGCTCGTGAGGGAGGTGACCCTTCGCTTCAGCGTAATACATCAGCATCTCACGTTTTGTTCGATATCCGCGATCTGTATATAGGAGCTGCCTGGCGCGCTATACGGCAGTCCGGGGAATCAGACGGATCCATAGGTTAAGATACGGAAATGCCTCGCCCTTTTGTTCAGGGGCAAGGCATTTTTGATTTGGATTTGTGATTAGCTGTTAAGTAGAGTTTTGATATGGCTCTCGATCTTCTCTGGTGTATCTGCTGGCGCGAAGCGCTTGATGACTTTTCCGTCCCGATCTACGAGAAATTTGGTAAAATTCCACTTGATCCGTTTCGTACCGAAAGTGCCTGGAGCCTCGGAAGCCAAATGCTTGAACAGCGGGTGTGCACTGTTACCGTTGACATCAATCTTGGCGAATAAAGGAAAGGTGACCCCATGATTGAGCTTGCACGCTTCAGCAATGTCGGAGTTGTTCGCGAGCTCTTGATTCATAAACTGGCTGCTCGGAAATCCGAGTACGGCCAGACCTTTATCGTGGAACGTTTCATGGAGCTTCTCCAGACCGCTGAACTGCGGAGCAAAACCGCATTTGGTTGCCGTATTGACGATCAGCATGACTTGACCCTTATAGGGCTCCAGCGTTTGCTGCTTTCCGCTGATGTTGGTAACCTCGAAATCGTAAATGGACATGAGTGGCTGCTCCTTTTCTTCTGAATGATGTTGGTCCCAAACAACCGCCAAACATACAAGTTTATTTTTTTGCTAAAGAAAATATGTAATTTCTATGGACGAGATTCATAGAGTATGGTTTATTTGACTAATACAACTAAACCAAAATAAGGATATGAAGGGGTATTTAAGGAGGTTATGGTATGCGTTTGAAGACACAGATGCTCCGAACATTAGGAATCAGCCTTCTGGCATTTGTGGTGATCATGTTGATTGTGCTGTTCCCACGCAAGATCGATCTTACTCTAGATGGGAACCTGATTGTTGCTACCTATGACGCGAGTATGGAGCAATTTGTTGCTAATATCAAACAATTTTTCGTGGATGTCTTTCAAAACCAAAGTCTAGGCTATTCCAGATTTAGCGGTGAAACCGCAGGGGAGGCTGTCATTCGAGCGATGGGAAAAAGCCTTGCGGTTATTGGGGCAGCGCTCGTATTAGGCTTTATATTCGGCATATTAAAAGGCATTGCCGATTACAAGCTGTCAAAGACACGCTTTAACATTTTGGGACACTGGACAACCTGGATTTTTCAATCTATGCCGGATTTTTTTGTCCTTTTGATTATTCAATGGTTTATTATTGATCATTTGCCTTTCATAAGGTTTTTTGCTCCAGATGGTTGGCAGTCATTTGCCCTTTCATCTGTTCTGGTATCGTTATACCCGATCGTCTACATAGCCAGCTTGACCTCGGCCTCGCTTGCAGCCCAGGAAGGGAAGCTGTACCTTCTATTTGCCAAGGCTAAGGGCCTCAGTAACCGGATTATTTTGTTCAAGCATATGCTTCGCAACAGTATGGGCACGCTGCTTACACAGCTCCCGACCCTGCTTGTGTACATATTATCTAATCTGCTCATGGTCGAAATTTTCCGGAATTATCCTGGTGCTGCATGGCGTCTCTATACCGCTATAGATTACAACACGTACGAAGGTACCGGCCAAGACTTTGAAGCAGGGATTATAATCGGGATTACGTTCTGCATTATGCTGTTGATTTTACTGGTGCAGTGGATCAGTCATGTTGCCAAAAAATACTATGATCCGATTTAAGAGGTGTGAACGATGAAAAAAGAGAAGAACATTCCTTTATGGATTGGTGTATCTTTATTAGCTATTCTTGGGTTTACTATGTTTGTCGGACCGTATCTGCCGTTTATCGATAAGGAATTGCAGGGTGAACCTCACCGATGGGTGGGGAAAAAGTTGCACCTTCCGGCATATAGCCCTTCCCCTGACAATATCCTTGGCAGTGATAAAAAGGGCGTGGACAATTTGAGCAAGCTCGTCGTAAGCGCCAAAGAGACGATTTTTATGATTTTGACCATTGCTGTGATACGGTATTTGATCGGTGTGCCGCTTGGGCTGCTGGCCCGTAGGAAAAAAGGGATATCTCATTTTATTGTTACGCTGCTGAATAAGGTGTGTTCATTCTTGCCATCTGTTTTTTTCGTAGTTTTGTTGTTAGCGCTTCCGGTGCTGTTATTCTCAACAAGTCGTCTGTACTGGGCCTTATTCATCATCGCGGTGGTTGAAGCAGGGCGGGTTGCTGTCACGGTTCAGGCGAAGGCGAACCGTATTTCGAAGGAGCTGTATGTGGAAGCCGGAACGGCTCTCGGTCTAAGTTCCAAACGGATGATCCGTAAATATTATATACCGGAAATGGTTCCCGAGCTGATCGTTAACTTCTGTACGGATCTCGGAAAAGTGACGATCCTGCTCGGCCAGCTTGCCGTATTAAACATATTTCTGGCCCAGAAATGGATGGAAGTCGATTACTATGTGTGGCAGTTCGTAAACACCCAGTTTAATTGGGCAACACTGATTTCTAACCATCGAACCGAAATTTATATGGGGAAATTCGCATTTGTGTTTTATCCGGCATTCGCGATGATGTTCGCAATCCTAACCTTTAATATGCTTGGGGAAGGGTTCCGTCGCAAGTTTCATCTTAAAGGCTAGAGTGTAACGGTTCCGGCGTGAGTTTCACTTGCCTGAGCCAATATCGACTTCGGGAAGAGCCCAGACGGACACACTGCCGCCATTTACCGGGAAGACCGCAAAGCCATCCTCACCAATGGTAGTGCGGTCTTTCCTCGTGTTGGTGAGATCAACCCATACCTGACCCGCGCGTTCTTTGCCGACATTCATCCGTTTGCTGCCTTCATCGCCATTGGATATAACAACCGCGCAGCCGGAACGGGGAATGTCGGGAACGCCCCAGCGAACCCAGCCGATCGTGTTGGGGTGGTCAAAATAATCATCCTGTTTGCCATATGCCTTATGGTATCGGGCATAAAGCAGCGGATCGATAGCGATTTGTTTTCCGGGTACAGGCGTTTCTCCGCCGATACCGTAGTAATCTCCGTAAAATACGACTGGATAACCATCCTTGCGCAGTAATATCAGGGCATAAGCGCTCTGCTTGAACCAGTCCTGAATCCAGGATTCCAGAGATTCATGGGGCTGCGAATCATGATTGTCAACAAAGGTCACCGCATTTAAGGGGTGGGAATGGACAAGCGTATCGTCAAAAATCTTACGAAGATCATATCCCTTTCCTTCCTTAGAAGCGGCATGGAGCTTGTAATGCAGGGACACATCGAATAAATCGATTTTGTAATCGACAGTATCCAGGAAACTTCGGCATTCATCTAGCTCCGGATTCCAGAACTCACCGACGATATAGAAGGATTCGCCGTGTTCTTGTTTCATCGTGGCGGCGAATTCCTTAATAAAATCATGATTAATATGCTTGATCGCGTCGAGACGGAATCCGCTGCATTGCAGAGTGTTAACAAGCCACTTGCCCCATTCCATCATCTCGCGGCGAACATCAGGGTGACTGTAATCAATATTCGCAAACATGAGATAGTCATAGTTGCCAAATTCATCATCTACATTCTCGCTCCACGTTTTATTCTCACCAACAATCCGGAAGATGCCGCTGCGTTTTTGGCTCGCATCATAATCTGTCCCGTTAAAATGGCTGAAGTTCCATTTGAACGCCGAATAGGTATCACCCCGTCCAGGGAATGTGAATTGTGTCCATCCCTCAATCTCGAAGGGCTTGGAAATGTCCTTAGTCCGATCCTTTTCGTCCACCTGGATCACCTTGAACCGCTCGGTCGCATCGGCTCCCGCTTTATGATTCATGACAAGGTCAACGTAAACAGCTATACCGTGTTCCTTGCATGTCGTTATGGCGTCAATCAGCTCCTGTTTCGTACCGTATTTCGTTGGAACTGAACCTTTTTGGTCAAATTCTCCGAGATCGTAAAGATCGTATACGCCATAACCGGTATCTTTAGCGGATTGGCCTTTTGTGACCGGAGGAATCCATACGGAGTCGATCCCTTTTTGTTTTAATTGCGGCGCAGCATCCTTGAGGCGGTTCCAATGCGACCCGTCGGCTTCAATATGCCACTCGAAAAACTGCATAATGGTATGATTTCTTTGCAATGAACCCATCTCCTCTGTTTTGCTTATCACTATGACTTATGCCATTCCGGCACAGATAGCTAGCTGTGATTACTGTCTTAAGTTCTATAGTTGTTGTTAACCACGTAGAAGAGAGAGTTAAACTCTCCTATGGTTTTAGAGCCGCGCCTATTTAATTTTACCCAAATTACGGATAAAAAAGACGGTCCTCTGACTTCTTCAAAGTAGCATAAAAAAAGCAGAATTTCTCCTGACAGGAAGAAACTCTGCTTTTTTTATTTCTATTGTAGCTGCGTGCCCTCATATTCGTACGCCTCTTCCGGTGAAGTTGGCGTGTGCAAGGTTGTTGTTACGGGAAAACACCGTTAGTTCAGTTGTTCAGCTATCAGCATAGGTGAAATCCTTAGGACATCCAAAAAGTAAGTAATGCAAGCAGTACAGAGGTAATGGTCATCGCTAGCAGCGGGCGCCATGCTTTTCGCAGTGATTGGAGATGAATGTTCAGCCCCAGACCCACCATTGCCATAGCCAGAATAAAGGACGCAGACTTCGCGATACTGCTCTTCAAGCCGTCTGGGATGATACCCTGACCACCCCACTCCACGCTGCCGAGCAGACTCAGGGCAATGAAACCAAGCAGGAACCATGGAAATTCCAGCTTGGAGCCTTTTTCAACCCGTCCTGTACGCCGCATCCAGTACATCAATATAAGACTCAGCGGGATGAGGAGAAAGACGCGGCCAAGCTTTGCAAGCAGGCTGACGGCTAACGCGTCCTCGCCTGCCGGGGCTGCCGCCAAAGCTACATGGGCAAGCTCATGGAGACTGATGCCTGACCATATTCCGTACTGCGTGTCCGTAAGCGGAAGAAACGGCTGAAGCAAGGTGTAGACAACGGCAAACACGGTGCCGATAAAGGCGATGATTCCCGCACCCAGCGCGGTGTCTTCATCTTTCGCTTTCAGGATCGGCGAGACGGCTGCAATGGCCGCTGCACCGCATACGCCGGTACCGATCCCGAGCAGAAGAGAGAGGGAACCATCGGCTTTTAGCCATTTTGCCAGTAGCATCGTTACAAGAATGGCGAAGACCACCGTGACAACATCACGCAGTAGCAGTCCCAGGCCTTGGCTGAATACAATGGCGATGTTGAGTTTTAGTCCGTATAGAATAATGGCGAGTCGAAGCAGCTTTTTGGCTGTAAATTGAATACCGGCTCGAAGTGCTTCGGGATAACCCCATACCTGACGGAACACGGCAGCAATGAGGATGGCCCACGCCAACTGCCCCAGAATGTTTAGTCCGGGAATGTAAGAAAGCCCGTAGCCCATTAGGGCAATGATAAAGGTGAATCCGATCCCGCCGGCCCAGGAAAGAGCTTTATTCCGAAACTCCGGCTGGGGTGTTCTTTGTGGTTCATGGTGTGTCATGGTTTGGTAAGCAGGTTTGTTCATGATTGTAACCTCCGATATGTTCGGTTGGCCTGAATCCATCGTAGCTTAGTTTTTTAAATAAGAAAAATAAATCATTATAATGATCATCATAAGTAAATAGTTATGATAAGCTGATAACATTAGGAAGTCAGTAAGGGGGTTTTTGACATGGATGTATCGTTAGAGGTGTTTGTCACGGTTGTGGAAAAAGGAAACTTTACCCGTGCTGCCGAAGAGCTAAGGATGACCCAACCTGCGGTAAGCCAGTACATACAGGCATTGGAACGCACGGTGGGCGCTAAACTGCTGGAAAGAACGAACAAGTACGTCCGTCTTAATCAGGCAGGAGAAATTGTATTTCATCATGCCAAGGATATTCTGGGAATGTACACACGGATGCAGACATTGGTAGACGATTTGCTGCACCGGGCTAGCGGTGATCTCTCCATTAGCGCAAGTTATACCTTTGGAGAATACGTGCTACCACATCTTTTGGCTTATATGCATGAGGTATATCCCTTGATCCGGCCGAGAATCAACATCGGGAATACGACCGAGGTGGCTGAGGCAATTCTGAATCACCAGGCAGATATCGGAATTGTTGAAGGAGAATACTATCATGAGAATCTTCATATCGAAGCCTTTGCGGAGGATGAAATGTTTGTTATTGTGCCGAATGAGGAGCGCTATGCAGGAAGAGGAGAGATTAGCCTTTCCGAACTTGGCAAAGAGACATGGATCGTGCGTGAAAGCGGATCAGGTACACGTAGAGCAGCTGAACATATGTTTACAAGCCGCCATTTTCAGCCGGATAACAAAATGGAATTCGGTAGTACCCAGTTAATCAAGGAATCTGTGGAAGCGGGACTTGGTGTGACGCTGCTGTCCCACTGGGCGGTCCGGAAGGAAATTTCGCTCGGTACGCTCATCATGCTAAAGCCGGACGGTGAACCGGTGCGTAGACATTTTTCTCTAATTACGCAGGCGACTCCCTACCATACGAAGGCTGCGGAAATTTTTCTGGATCTGCTTCGGATGAATAAAGCCTTTCCAGTTAGTTATGTATGAAACATCTTGCTCTCTAATTGTGTTATAAAGAGTGGAGGTGTGTTTATGTGATGTCGAAATTGTTGGCTGCACTTTTTTCCTCACTGCTGATCTGTCTGGTTGCAGCGTATCTGGATTATACACCGATGGATGTGAGGGAGGCAGGAGTTAGCTACTACTCGTACTTCAGGCTCTTTATTGTAGGTTGGATCATCATATTTCCCATGTATTTGGTTCTCGGAATCCCGCTGTCTCTGATCATGGATGGGGCAGTAGCCCGTTTCTTTTACGAAGCCCCGAAGGGAGTTGCGTTTTGCATGAAGCCAATCTCCTATTTGCTGGCAAGCGTCGCGGCAGGATGGTTATTTTCTCTCTTGGTTGGAACCGGAGGATGGAACACGTATAAATATCCTTTCATGCTGGGTGCGTTGCTCTTTTGGGGGACTCAGGAGATCATTAGGCTCATCGGCAGGAAACTAAGAATGGGCTCGACCCGCCCTCGCCGCAATACCATGTGAGTGACAAATCATGGATTGAGGTATAATAATAGCGAAGAATACATGTTAACCAATAACAGGTTTGGGGTGACATAGACCGGAGCAGTCCGGTGCTGATGCCGATGAACGGAATAGAACAGTCTTTATATAAACAATGCGGACACTGTGGAATGGATAGACCTTTGTCTGAGTTTCGCCGCCGGACGGGGCGCCGTTCAGGACCGAATTCTCGGCGGGGAATCTGCGCGGAGTGCCGCCGTCAGGCGTCTGAAGGAATTTCGGAAGCGATTCTCGAAAAAGAAGATGACCCTTTCAGCCCAATGGATTCATCTCTGGCCAGGGATGATGCGGCTTCCTCTCTCGAGATCGAACCGCCCAAGCCCAAAGCATCCCGCTCGCAGAAACGCCGGGCTGCTCGCAAGCGGGCTAAAACGAGAGCAGCAGAAGCTGCCATTGCAGCCAAATGCAACTATACTGCCGGGGAGCAGCCGGAGCACATTTCTCCAAAGCGGGGTGAAGTCCGCAAGACGGGGGACAAACGCAAGCATACCCCGCCGAATCCGCCAAGACCGCTGCTTCGAACGGCCGTGGCATATGAGCATCTCAATCCGTATGATGTGTCATCGCTTGTGCCAACTCGGGCAGGTACGATACGGATGCGTGGGCGCACCGATAAAGGCCGGGGGTGGCATCAAGAGATTGATCCGGAGCTGGCCATCATCCTGGTGAAAGAGAATGCGGCCGTTGTGGTGAACCGCCATACCATCCGCCGTCTCTACACAAATAAGGGATTCCGCAAATATGTGCTGGAGCGTGATCGTCATACCTGTTATTTCTGCGGGGGATACGGGGATACAATTGATCATTTACTGCCGCGGGCCAAAGGAGGCCATACAACGCCAGTGAATTGTGTCTGTGCATGTATGGAGTGCAATCAATCCAAAGCAGATCGGGATCTCGATGATTTTATGAATTTAAGCCGCTAGAACATCTCCTGTGTCTGCAGGGGATGTTTTCTTTTTAAATCATCCATTCGGCGGAATTAACTGGCTGCTTGTTGGTCTGTTCCAATACGACTTAGTAGCTTCGATCTTCGGAGGACGGGACTCCATCGGGGCGCGGGTAATTTATACAATTGTCGGCCTGTGCGCTTTGTACTCGATTAAATTCTTCAGAGATGTTACAGAAGACGACCGTACATCTGTACGTTAAGCCTCGTTTTGCGATGTTCAAAGGGATAAGGTTTTACAAAAATAATAGGGAGCAACAAACAAGCAGGCCGCCCAAGATTGATTTCTTGGACGGCTTGCTTGTTTGATTTGTTGAAAATATTAGAGTTTATAAATTTCGGCTCAATCTT
This sequence comes from Paenibacillus uliginis N3/975, assembly GCF_900177425.1. Taxonomy (NCBI): domain Bacteria; kingdom Bacillati; phylum Bacillota; class Bacilli; order Caryophanales; family Paenibacillaceae; genus Paenibacillus; species Paenibacillus uliginis. The sequence goes on from NZ_LT840184.1 coordinate 178,913, forward strand.
ATAATCAGTTCCTGACATAAAGAGCAAAGTAGCGGAGGGGATGGAATCGATCTGAAGAAGCAAAGCGTTCGCCTTTGTCCCCGAATTTCATCCATTTTAAAAGTTGATTCATAAGAAATTTGGGGACAACAGCGATCGTAAGAACGATCCATCCACGTAGCGGCTTCATTGCTTAATGCAGCACTGATTTTGGATTTGAGCCTAAATTTCACGTGTAAATAATCGAATCTCATCGATGAATCGGGAATTGGTCAAATTTGATTATTGGTAAAAAACGCTTACATTTCAGTCAAAAATGACACATTGTCCAGTTGTCAAAAACGGTTGTCATGAGGTTGAAATCCTTGGTATTAAAGGATTTAACAGTGCACACAAATGACATATTTACGGCGTTTACGAAAGTCGGCTATCGTAAATATGTAAGCGTTATCAAGTTTGACGCACTGTGGGTAACGAAACGAGAGAGAGTCATATCAAATCAGGAAGGGGTGGTCCTATGCAGGATACAAAAACTGTCATTACAAGTAGTCCAGGTGTGACGCTCGGCAAGGGACATAAGAGTGTATGGAAGAGAATGCTTCAGAACTGGGAACTGTATATCTTCATTGCACCCGCATTTTTTTACTTTCTTATTTTCTCCTACGGACCGATGTACGGCATTCAAATCGCATTTAAAAATTTCATTCCCACGATGGGGATTACAGGGAGCCCTTGGGTCGGTTTCGACCATTTTATACGCTTCTTCGATTCTTACTATTTTTGGGACCTGTTATGGAACACATTAAGTATTAGCTTATATGAGCTGGCCATCGGATTTCCGATTCCCATTATTTTGGCACTGGCTTTCAATGAAGTAAGAAATGGCTTCTTTAAGAAAATGGCCCAAACGGTCACCTATGCGCCTCACTTTATTTCGGTCGTCGTTATGGCGGGGATGATTATTACCTTCCTCTCCCCATCGACAGGGATTGTCGTTCATATGATTGAATGGCTCGGATTTAGTGCCCCTGACTTTTTGACGGATCCAAGATGGTTTAAGACAATGTACGTGTTTTCCGGAGTGTGGCAGAGCGCAGGCTGGGGCACCATCATTTACTTGGCAGCGCTTTCGGGCGTGGATCCAGGACTTCATGAAGCTGCAGTCATTGACGGAGCCTCACGCTTCCAGCGGTTACGCCATATTAACATCCCAACCCTCATTCCGACGATGACCATCCTCTTGATTCTGAATATAGGAAGTCTGCTTGGGGTCGGATTTGAGAAAATCCTGCTGCTTCAGAACCCGCTTAACATGGGGTCGTCAGACGTTATTTCAACTTTCGTATACCGCTCGGGGCTTGTGGATGCCCAGTACAGCTTCTCGACTGCGATCGGCTTGTTTAACTCCGTGATCAATGCAGTTCTGCTGGTTGTCGTGAATCAGGTTGTCCGCCGTACGAGCGAAAACAGTTTGTGGTAGAGAGGAGGAGGACATGAATGCTAACGGGTGTTAAAGAAACCAAAAGAGACAAAATATTTCTGATTTGCAACTACTTTTACGTCTTTCTTGCTTTTATCGTGGTGTTCTATCCCTTGGTATATATGCTCAGCGCATCGATCAGTGATCCGAAGCTTGTCAGTTCCGGGGAAATGTGGCTGTGGCCCAAAGGAATCACTTTTGACGGATACAAGAGAGTGTTCGAGAATAGCAGCATTTGGACTGGATACGCTAACACCATTCTTTATACGGTAGTCGGAACCTCCATCAATCTGGTGGTAACGCTGCCAGCAGCGTATGCCCTGAGCCGTAAGGATTTTATCGGACGCAATTTCTTTATGGGCATGTTCATGGTGACCATGTTCTTTGGCGGCGGGCTTGTGCCTACCTACCTTCTCGTCAAGGAGCTCGGCATGATTAATACGATGTGGGCGATTGTCATACCATCGGCCGCATCGATCTGGAATATTATCGTATCGCGTACCTTCTTCCAAAGCTCCATTCCGAAGGAGCTGCAGGAGGCCGCACAGATTGATGGCTGTACCAATATGCGGCTGTTTATTAAAATCATTCTGCCGTTGTCGATGCCGATTATTGCGGTTATGGCATTGTTTTATGGGGTCGGCAACTGGAACAGCTACTTCTCAGCTCTCATTTATTTGAATGATACTGCGAAGTACCCGCTGCAGCTGATTTTGCGCCAGATTCTGGTTCTTCAGGAAATGTCCGCGCAGGGTGGGGGGGCCATCGACGCTTCTACGGCTGCGGCGATGAACAGCAAGGCGGAAATCGCGGCACTCGTCAAATATGCGGTCATCATCGTGGCGACCATTCCAGTTATTGCTATCTACCCATTCCTTCAACGTTATTTTGTTCAGGGTGTTATGATTGGTTCTGTAAAGGGCTGATCTTGCCATAGTTCAATCAACTTTAAAAGGGAGTTGTCGTCATGAAAAAGCTTCGCAAGGCATCATCCATTTTACTCTGCCTCACGCTATCAGCAAGTCTGCTAGCAGCTTGTGGTTCTTCCAAAGGGAATGAAGATGGGTCTTCGGCTTCTGGTTCAACCAACACCGAAGTTAAGAAAGAAGGCTTTCCGATTGTAGAGAAGCCGCTAACTCTCAAGGTTATGTCGCAGGATGCCGGTATAGCAGACTGGAACAAAATGCCTGTACTACAAGAGATGGAGAAATTAACAGGCATCAAGCTGGAGTATCAACTCTCACCGATTGACAGTTTTGAAACGAAGAAGAACCTGGTATTTGCGAGCGGCGATTTGCCGGATATGTTCTACGCAGCCGATATCAAATCGGCAGAACAAGTGACTTATGGCACCCAAGGCGTTTTGATTCCGCTGGAAAAATACATTGATGAAGGTTATGCGCCAAACATCAAGAAAATTTTTGATGAGAACCCGGACATTCGGAAGTCGTTTACAACGCCTGACGGGCATATATATGCACTGCCATTCATTGACGCTGCAGCCGTATGGTACAGAGGCCCTGTGTGGTATAACGGTGAATTCTTGAAAGCGCTCAAAGCAACTGAGCCTAAGACAACAGAAGAATTGTATACGTATTTGAAGCGTGTCAAGGAAGAAGACCCTAACGGAAACGGTAAACAAGACGAGATTCCGCTGACTTCCGTGAAACTGGATGATCTGCGCATGTACTTCTTCGGCTTCTGGGGAATGTACAATGAAGGAATCTATGCCGACAAGGATGGAAAAGTTCACTATCCTTTCCAGGAAGAAGGCTATAAAGGCTACCTTACTTTCATGAACCGTTTGTGGAAAGAAGATTTGCTTGACCATGAAACCTTCTCCCAAACGGCTGAACAGAAAAAGGCAAAAGGGCAAAACAAGCAGATTGCTCTGTTCAGTGATTATCATCCGTACTTCACTCTCGGAGGTGAGCCAAGCGGTGATAACCCGCTGATGACACCAGTGAAGAGTGAAATTGAGGGCTCTCCGGTATACGGCAAGCATCCAGGTATATCTACACAGGGGACCTTTGCTATTACAAACAAAAATCCCGCTCCGGAAGCTACAATGCGCTGGATCGACTATCTGTACAGTTATGAAGGTTCCACACTGTTCAGTCAAGGACCTGAAGGCGTGCTCTGGAAATATAAAGACAAGGAAAACCATGTGAAAGAATGGCTTCCGGTTCCTGGCGGCGGTGACCGTGATGAATACCGCGGCAAACTCACGCCGAACTACGGTATTTTGACACCAGGCATTAATGATCCGGAGGTTGCGAACGGTCTTCGCACCGAGTTTGACGAATGGATTGACAAGCAAAACCAAGAGAAACTTGTACCTATCGGTAAAGCTCCTTTCCCTAACGTTTATCTGACAAATGAAGAGCAGAGCGAGGCGTCGGCTTTATTGTCCGACCTGGACACTTATGTGAAGCAGATGGAAGCGAAGTTCGTTACCGGGCAAGAACCGCTCTCTAATTGGGACAAGTATGTTGCACAAATCAAAAAAATGGGTGGCGACCGTTTAGTCGAGCTGTATCAAGGCGCGTATGATCGTTGGAACTCTGGGAAATAAACCTATTCATGTATAAAAAAACAAAGAAGCCAACATATCCCGGTCAATGATGACCGGGGGTTGGCTATTGTCATTATTGTTCATCCGGAATGCTTACAAGGAAGTCAAGATATTGGAGGTATACCATGCGAGATAACCAATGGGTAGAGGAAGAGCAGGAATCTGTAGTTGAGCAGGGAGTCCACAATTACAGCAGTGAGATGGATTGGGTTAAGCCGGAGGATCCGCTGCTTTTGGAGCGTCTGGAGTGGTTTAAAGACCAGAAGCTGGGTCTGATGATGCACTGGGGACCTTATTCCCAGCTCGGACTGGTTGAATCATGGGCACTAAGCGACAAGGATGAGGAATGGTCACGCAACGAGATCGATTGGGACATCGATGCGGAGGAGTTGAAACGGCAGTATTTTGATTTAAACAAGACGTTTAATCCGCTCCGCTTCCAGCCCGATCTATGGGCTGACCTGGCTGCTGAGAACGGCTTTAAATATTTAAATTTTACAACCAAGCATCATGACGGTTTCTGTATGTGGGATACGCATACAACCGATTACCGTGTCACAGGTCCGGACTGCCCGTTTCATACGCATAAATATGCGGACATTACTAAGCAGTTGTTCAATGCGTTCCGTGCGAAGGGCCTCGGCATCTCCGCTTACTTCTCCAAAGCCGATTGGCACACACCATACTACTGGGCACCCGGGATGCAGCCGGGAACTTTTACATCACGGGGACCTACTTATGATCCGAAGGAATACCCTTGGCTGTGGGAGCAGTTCGTCCAGTTTACACATGAGCAGATTATGGAGCTGATGACGAATTACGGCCGGATCGATGTGCTGTGGCTTGACGCCGGATGGGTCAATGACTACCGCGATCAGAACATCAGACTGGGTGAAGTGGTGGAGAAGGCGCGCAAAATTCAACCATGGCTTCTCTCGGCGGACCGCACGGTCGGTGGGCCATACGAGAATTTGATCACACCGGAGCAGACATTGCCTGAGCGAGCGCTCCATGTGCCGTGGGAGAGCTGCATCACGATGGGATCGGCGTTCTCTTTCCGTTACGAGGACAATTATAAATCGGTGCGTCAGCTCATACATCTTCTCGTGGAAATAGTCGCAAAAGGTGGCAACCTGGCTCTCAATGTGGGGCCGCAGCCGGACGGAAGAATATCCAAGACCGCCATTTCCCGTATCAAGGGCATGGGGGCATGGCTGAATGTTCATGGCGAGGCCATCTATGGAACGCGCGTGTGTGAGCCGTATTCTGTAGGTAACATCCAATTCACTCAAAAAGACGATACAACGTATGCTCTCTACCTATATAGGGATGAGAATGAGGCCGTTTCAGAGGAGCTGTACCTGCCGATTGAGGCTGATTTCAGCCGTATTGATCTGGTGGGCGGTCAGGAAATGCTTGAGTACCGCCGTACGGGGAGCGGCATCACGGTTCAACTTCCGGACAAGGAGCGCCAGGGATTAGCACCGATCGCGCATGTATTCCGTCTTCGGTAAATAGGAAGTAGACCATGCATATAAATAATGGAAAAATCAGACGAGTACATAGGGAAAGGTGTGACCGAATATGCAAAAATGGTTTGAAGACGCAAGGCTTGGGATATTTATCCACTATGGTATTTATGCGGTGGACGGAGTTTCGGAATCATGGTCCTTTTATAACGGGAGAATGTCCTACCAGGATTACATGAAACAGCTGGACGGCTTTACGGCGTCCAAATTCGATGCGGACAAATGGGCCGATCTCATCGAGAAATCAGGAGCCAGATACGCGGTGCTTACGACAAAGCATCATGACGGTGTAGCCTTGTGGGACACACAATACAGCGACTTAAACGTTGTAAAAAAGACTCCAGTCAAACGGGATCTCATTAAGGAATATGCTGAAGCCATAACGAAAAAAGGAATCCGTCTTGGTATGTACTATTCCCTGATCGACTGGTCGCATCCTGATTATCCAAGCGTGTACGAAGGCGGCAAGGTTCCTGAGGACCTCAGCTCAGCCAACCCGCATTCAAGCCCGCTGGATGGCGTTCAGGATCTTGAAAAGTGGCAAAAGTTTCTTGAATTTAACAATAATCAGCTGCGGGAGATATTAACGAATTACGGCAAGGTGGATCTGCTGTGGTTCGACGGCGACTGGGAACGGAGTGCCGAGCAGTGGAATTTACCCGAGTTCAAGCATTATCTGCAATCCTTTAATCCGGATATCATCATAAACTCACGGCTTCAGGGCCATGGAGATTATAAGACGCCGGAGCAGGGGATTCCGATCACAAGACCGGATGGACCCTGGGAATTTTGTACGACCATTAACACATCGTGGGGCTACGTGCCGACGGATGACAAGTACAAATCGCTAAACCAGATTATCCGGATGTTCTGCGATTGCATCTCCATGGGCGGCAATATGCTGCTGGATATCGGTCCCCGGGAAGACGGAACGATTGATAAGAGACAGGAGGACATATTGCTCGGACTGGGAGAATGGATCCGGACCCATGAAGAGGCGGTATTCGGAACCGATGAAGGAATTATGACCCGTTATTATCTGGGTGGCAGCACGGTCTCTAAGGACAAAAAGACATTGTATTTATTCGTATATGACGATCCGAAAGAAAGTGTATGCCTTAAAGGACTGTGCAACCCGATTAAAAAGATCACGGTTCTTCATTCGGGTAAAGATCTTACACATGAAATCCATGGCGGCGTGCCTTGGTTTAATATTCCGGGGACGACATGGATTCATATGACTCCTGAGGATACGCATGAACAGGTGACAGTTCTTAAGCTGGAATTCGACGAAGAGCTGGAGATGTACGGCGGTTCGGGAGCTGTGGTAACCCACAACTAACGATTACAGGGGACGTGTGTTTTTGTACCAGCCTCCCTGATCTAAGGTGGATCATCTGCAAAAGCCACTTGAAACATCTAATGAAAATGAAGCGGAGGGAACGACAATGAACTTAAGTGGAGTGCCGGAGCCGAAGATTGATTACGCACCTAAACACTATATATGCAGACGGGCTCAAGGGACGCTAGTATTGGATGGCCGTGTAGATAAGCCGTTCTGGGCTGAAGCGGATTGGAGTGATGATTTTGTCGATATCGAAGGTGATCTTCGTCCGATGCCAACGAAACAGACCCGGGTTAAAATGCTGTGGGATGATGAGTATTTCTACTTCGCGGCAGAACTGATCGAAGATCAGATTTGGGCGACGCTAACGGAGCGGGATTCCGTCATTTATTATGATAATGATTTTGAGATTTTCATTGATCCGGATGGAGATAGTCATCAATATTATGAGTTTGAGATCAATGCGCTGAATACGGTATGGGACCTGCTGCTGGTCAAGCCTTACCGTGACGGCGGCCCTCCGGTGAATGGTTGGGATATCAGCGGCCTGAAGACAGCTGTGCATATTGATGGCGAGCTGAATCGTCCCGGTGCAGATAACCGGAAGTGGAGTGTTGAAGTGGCGATACCTTGGGCCAGCTTACGGGAATGTGCAGCCGGAAGCCGCCAGCCACTCCCAGGCGAGTTCTGGCGCGTCAATTTCTCCCGTGTTCAGTGGCAGATGGAGGTACAAGACGGCGAATACCGTAAAGTACTGAATCCCGAAACAGGCAAGCCATATCCGGAGGATAACTGGGTGTGGTCACCTATGGGTATCATCAATATGCATTATCCCGAGCTGTGGGGCTATGTCATATTCGCGGACGGCGACACTCCGCAATCCTTTGAGCTTCCGCAGGATGAGCGAGTTAAATGGGAGCTGCGCAGGCTCTATTATCGTGAACGCAATTATTTTGAAGCCCATGGTGAGTTCTCAACGGACAAGAAATTGCTCATGGGCGATGATTCGTGGAGCATTGATCCCGTTATTGAGACGACACGCAGTCTGTTCCAGATTACAACTCCGTCCTTGGACGGGGAAGGCCATATCTGTATCCGGGAAGACGGAAAGCTATGGAAGGAGTGAGAGCAAGTGACAATACAGACATCCATATTTTCAATGGATCACCATACGATGGAGCAAATAGACCGGAAATTCCGTAAGAAGCAGCTCATTGCCAGAGCACGCCAACATGAGTTATTTGATATTTTTCAGGAGGATCTGACCGAAGAAGAGATCTGGGCCTTAAAGTACTTATACGCATACATGCCGGTAAATGATATGGCTGACTATGATGGGTCATTGTTCTTAAGTCATGTTCGTCAGACGCTGGAAATCCGCAAGCGGATGCCTTGGGGTGAACGTGTGCCGGATCAACTCTTCTTGCATTTTGTGCTGCCGTATCGGGTAAATACGGAAAATATCGAGGATTCCCGCGGCATACTGTATAACGAATTGTCCGAGAGAACAAGGGACTTGTCCATGGCGGACGCTATTTTGGAGACAAACTACTGGTGCCATGAGAAGGCAACGTACATCGGAAGCGATCAGCGGACGATATCGCCGCTCACCATGATCCGAAATGCTCGTGGCCGCTGTGGAGAGGAATCCACGCTGGCCGTGGCCGCGCTACGCAGCATTGGTATCCCTGCGCGCCAGGTATACACACCGCGCTGGGCTCATTGTGATGATAACCATGCATGGGTGGAAGCTTGGGCTGACGGCCAGTGGTACTATATAGGCGCTTGCGAACCGGAAGCCCGTCTTAACCAGGGATGGTTCAGTCCGCCTGCCCGCCGGGCGATGCTGATCAATACACGTATTTATGCGGATTACCCGGGACCCGAGGATATTACGGTCTCTGACGAGTGGTTTACAGAAATTAACCTGCTACAGAATTATGCGCCTACACGCACCATCCACGTTACCGTGAAGGATGCACAGGGTGCTCCGGTGAATGGGGCCGAAGTCCATTTCGAACTGTACAATATGGCGGAGCTGTATCCGATCGCTACACTGCCGACGAATGATCAGGGAGAAGCCTGCTTTAAAACGGGTTTCGGCGAACTGGTGATTCGTGCCGTGAAAGACGGTAAGTGGAGTGAAATGAAAGCAACAGTGGCAGAAGACCGCCTTGAGCTTGTACTTGATGCTTTGGATCAGCCCGATGGAACGTTGGACTTCGACTTGGTTCCTCCTCCAGAGCGAGAAGGAGAAGCCGTAGAGACGCTTTCAGGTGAGAAGACCCAGCGGCATAATAGCCGTCTCGAAGAAGGAACGAAGATCCGGACTGATTACGAGAGAACATTCCTGAGCGAGGAGGAGGCGTCCCGGCTTGCCCATACAGCAGGACTTCCGCCGGAGCGGGTATGGGATGTTCTGCAGAAGGCACGCGGGAACAGTCGGGAAATCGCAGCCTTCCTTCAGGAACGTTCCGGTGAGTATGGCGAGTGGCCGCTGCTGATGTTGGAGAGTTTGAACGATAAAGATTTGATCGATACGTTCAGGCCTGTGCTGGATGACCATCTGATCTACGGTCTGCCGCAGCGCGGAGATCTTGATGAGGATACGTTTACCGAATATGTTCTTTGTCCACGGGTCTCATATGAAATGATTGTACCTTACAGACAGATTTTCCAGGAAGCGTTTAGTGGAGACGAGTCCATAGCGTTCAGATCAGATCCCGCGGAGCTTGCCCGAAGACTGGAACGGGGATTTGAGATTTGGGAGGACCTCCCCAACCTGAAGGGAAAAGGGAATCCGCTGGGTACATACAATCTAAAGATGGGCGATCCGGTATCACTGACTATTATGTTTGTGGCTGCATGTCGCAGTTTGGGAATTCCGGCACGTCTGCACCCGAGCGAACAAAAACCACAGTATTTAAAGAACGGTAGCTGGGAAGATGCAGTATTCACTTTAATTGCCTCCGGCCAGAAGGAGAACATAGCCTGGGGAATGCTACGGTTGCTCCGTGATCCAGAGGCAGCGCAGGGCGCTCCGGCAGCTTCTTATTATGAAAACTTCACATTTGCCCGCCTTGAGAATGGAGTGTACAAAACGCTGGTCTATCCTTATGGCAAAACCGACGTTTATGATGAGGCGTTCGAGGTAGAGCCGGGCGCTTACCGTTTAACGTCGGGTATACGCCTTAAGGACGGTACGGTTAGAGTACGCTTCACTTATTTCACCGTACGTGCTAGTGAGCAAACGGACGTTACTCTGACCTACCGTGAGATGATGGAGGACATCCCTGTGCTCGGTATTTTAGACCGCAGCAGCGCCTTTACACAACTGGACGGAAGTTCGAGAACACTGGGAGATCTTATTGGAGCAGAAGGCGCCATTGTTGCATGGCTTGAGCCTGAGCGGGAGCCGACCAAGCATCTGCTCCGTGAGCTGCGAGAACTGGCCGAACCAGTCGATGCGTTGGGGATTCCGGTCGTTCTTGTGGTCGGTGATTCGGAATGGACGGCTTCATTTAGCCCTGAGAATGTTAGAGAGCTACCGTCACGTACGATTTTTGTACGGGATTCAACCTATGCTTCTTTACCGGATTTCATATCGGAATCCCCTGCTCATGAAGCCGGATTCCCACATCTCTTCGTGCTCGATAGTGAGGATCAAATCCGATATACATCATCCGGGTATAAGATTGGCACCGGGAAGGAAGCCTTACACATTTTGACTGGATTACTTCAGAAAGCTTAAAGGATCGGAGTGAAGAGGAATGTCAGAGCAATATATTGCGGCCGGCTATGTCGTCGATGCCGTGCTTCCAGAGATGACGCGGGAAGATTTATTGAAATTAACGCATTTGAATGTGGCCTTTGGTCATGTTCGGAACCATGAGATCAGCACAGAGCATTTGAAGCATACCGAGGTGGTCCGGAAAATAAAGCTGGAGCATCCCGAACTTACGGTGCTGCTGTCGGTAGGAGGGTGGAGCGCTGGCGGATTTTCTGAGGCGGCTTCCACCGAGGAAGGAAGAAATAGCATGGCGGCTTCGGCAGTGCGGGTGCTAAGCGAGATTTCTTTTGACGGAATCGATCTGGATTGGGAATATCCCTGCTACGGCGAAGCTGACATTGAGTCGAGTCCTGATGACAAGCAAAACTTCACTTTGCTTCTCAAGACAATCCGGGAAGCTCTAGATGTGAAAGGCTCACAAGATGGACGTCATTATTTGCTTACGATTGCGGCAGGCGCAGATCAGTATTACGTAGACGGCACGGAGATGGATCAGGTACAGCAGTATCTGGATTTCGTCCAGCTAATGACCTATGATATGCGGGGCGGTTTTCAAATTCTGTCAGGACATCATACGAATCTATACACGCCGCCCGGCGATCTGTTCCGAATTAGTACAGACGCTTCCGTGAACCTGTTTCTCCGGGCAGGAGTGCCAAAGGAAAAGATCGTGATCGGTACCGCATTCTATTCCCGTGTCTGGAATTCGGTTCCGGACCGCAATCAAGGTCTTCATCAAATGGCTGGCAGCACCGGCGGGTACGGACCCGCTTATACTGAGCTTGCTGCTGACTACATCAATAAGAACGGTTATATCCGTTATTGGGATGAAGAAGCTTGCGCACCGTATCTGTTTAACGGATCCAGCTTCATATCCTATGATGACGAGGAATCTATTCAGTGCAAGTGTGAATATGTGAAGGCCAAGGGGCTGGCAGGTATCATGTTCTGGGAGTACAGCTGTGACAAGACGCACCGTCTGCTCGGTGCATTGTATCAAGGACTTCAAAGCTAAACTTTTGATTGTTTATTGTGGTAAAAGCTTTTCGAAGAAAAGCTAGCATCGGGAGCGTTACAAAACTTTTCGAAGAAAAGCTAGCATCGGGAGCGTTACAAAAGCTTTTCGAAGAAAAGCTCACATCGGAAGCACAAAAAAACCAATTCACCCAAGGCAATGCCTCGGGGAATTGGTTTTTGTCTATTATCCGGTGTACTCCTCATCCTCATCATCAGGGGGAACGGAGGCTCCGTTTTGGCTATGCATTTTACGGTACTGGCCAGGGGTGCAGCCCATTTCTTTTTTGAATTTGCGGATGAAGTTTGGTGTGTCCAGGTAACCGACGCGTGTAATGATGTCTTTTAAAGGATCGGCTGTATGCAGGAGCTGCCGGATCACTTCATCCATCCGTTTTTGCCATATATATTGGGAGAAGTTAATGCCCATCTTCTCTTTGAAAGAGCGGCTGAAATAAGAAGAGGAGATGGAGTACTTGGATGAGATGGTTCCCAAACTTAGGTCGTAATCTGTGAAATTTTCGTCGATAAAGGATGTAATCTGTTCAATCAAGCTGCTTTCTTCTGTCTCGCTCTTGGCCTCGACCTGGGCGCAAATGTCTGCAGCAAGGCCTCCAAGCTTCTTCTCCAAATCCTCCAAAGAATCAAAGTTGGTGACTCGCGGAATCTCATTGACGACATGGTGAATGCCGAGCTCCGAAGCGGTTTTCAGCATCGTGTTAAGAATATCGAAGCAAATGCAGCGCAGAAGCGGCACCGCAGGCTTTTCCGCTTTCAGGTTGTTGAGCGCGGTGGACACCATCTGGACGGCCACATCATAGCTGCCCTGTTTCAGGCTCTGAACGAGCTTCAGCAGCACGTCCTTCGGTACCCAGAAGGAACAATCCTGGGTGCCAGAGAGTTTGTTGAAGAAAGTAGTACTGCCCTCACCATTGAGCATGGATGCTTCAAAAGCGGTCGATGCTTCGATGTAGGATTGATTCAGCTGTTCTGAATGGCTGTAGCGTGTACCTGCTCCAATGGCAGGAGATAGACCTGTTTGTTCTGTTACCATCTTACGCAGAGCTTCGACAATGGATTCCATCAGGGCTTGCAGACGGGCATCATGTCCGGTTTCGGTGTCAAATCCGACAATGAGGGCCAGCCGGTTGGGCTGAGGAAGCTCGACACCATACATGTGTGCGGAAAGCTCCGGCAGCTCCACTTCGTTCATCAGTTGCATGATAGATCTCCGGTCTGGATTGTCCTCTATAGGAAAAGCGTGAGCTTCCCAGCCCATGCAGACGACAAAATAATGGGAGCGGTTGAAGCGGATGCCAAGAGTTTCTTTGAATTCGGTAGTGAATTCCTCCGTATGGCCATGCTTCAGCAATAGCTGCAGGATATGATTGCGGGCGTAGGGCTCCTGAAGATCAACGCGCTGGCTGTAGTCATGCAGTGTTTTTTTGATCCATTCCAGCTCGTTGCTGGATGTGGGCGTATCGGTGACGGTTTTTAGCCGCACAAACTCCATCAAGTCGGAAATAGGATGGTACTGCTTCCGCGCCAAAATGATGGCAAGAATGGTACCCATCACGACCACAAGGGAAAAAACAAGAACAATAATGGTCTGGATATGAACAATGCGGCTAAAAAACTGGCTGCTCGGCATGGCTGTCACATAAGTCCAGCCAGCGTCTGACTTGACGGATACGACCGAATGCGGCTCATTGTTCAAGGAGAGACTGTGCGTTCCTGGTTCGAGCCTGAACAAGGCGTTGACGTCCGTCGCGGTAATCGTTTCACCCTGGTGATTGGCGGCAAGCACTTGCCCGTTATTGTCAAAAATATAAGTCATACCATGGTAGTCACTAAGAATAGATTCGATTAAATCGGTCAGATTTGATTCGTTAATCAGAAACATGACCGTTCCGTGTGGAGTTGGATTGTTTGGCGTGATCGGTACAAGGTAGGCTAGCATGGATTGCTGTCCCCGAACTCCTTGATCGACTTTTTCTGCTGGACGCATCATTGGAAAACGCACCGTATTCAAATCATGGATCAGGTCTGTTTTGTTCCAGTTATGAAATGTGTAGCGCCCGTTGAAGACATCTAGGTTCTCCAGGCCCTGAGCGGAATAAATTTTCTCGTCACCACGGAAGAACAGAAAAAGCTCATTAATGATGGAACTTGTCGCCTTGTATTTGGCCAGAGCTCCAATTGCTTCCCGGCTGTAGTAAGGGTGGTGAACCCAATACGACGTAAGCTGCTCATCGTAAGAGATGCGTGATGCCATATCCTGCAGTTCCTTCATGCGTTCATCGATAACGGTCTTGGCCTGTGTCATCTGATTGACGTTTGTCTGCTCGATTTCAGAGCGGAGAGTTTGTACGGCGCTCTGATAGATAAAGAGAGTCAGAATAATGAGCGGAATAAGGAAAATAGCGATATAGGAAAACGTATATTTAAGCAATAGCTTGGACTTGAAATGATTCCATTTCATGAAGAAACCTCCTAGGCCGCATCTCTAAAGGGATAGCTGCTAATAAAATTGTAAGGTAAACGTTTTCATAAATCAATGCATATAAAGGGGGCTTTTTCCTGAATCAGGTAAAAAACAAGAAAAACAAAGAAAAATCAAGTGTGAACGGGCGATTTGAGCCTGAATCCCTAAAAGGAGTGCCCGAATCAGTTATGGTATATCTGATTCAATGTGCCTACCCAACATGTTGGGCAATAGGGAAATAGTATACTATCATTGCCAACCCCGTCCCTGTTGGCTACAATGCTTTAAGCAGTATACATATGATGAGCGTTTAACCGCTCTTGTACAGACTTGGGGTGAGCAATCTGAAATCGTACGTAAAACAACAAGCTCCATTATCATTTATTGCTATATTTCTCCTCCCAGTCGATGACATTATAATGCTTGGTAGAAATTAAATCGCATGCTTCTAAGCCATATGTATAAACCGAAGAAACCGCTCCGAAAGGGGCGGTTTCTTGTGCTTTATTTCCGGATATAACGCTGTCGTAGGGAGCGGGCCATCTCGCGGACATCATCCGGGGTAGGAAGATCCAGCTTGGAGGCGGCGGATGCGATATCTGCTGGGTCCATGGCTGCCTGCCATTGACGGATGACCTTCTTGACCGATTCAGTAAACATCGCGGCTGCATGAGGTCCTAATTCCGCCAACTCCTGAAGGCTCGCGGTCGACTCCGGCTGAACCAGCGGATAGTGGGCTGGATCGGCGTCAGCGGCGGCCCCGTCATAGAAGGAACGGACAAGACCCGCCCGTTCTGCACCGGAGCCTTCGGCGATAATGAACGCCTGGATAATGAAGGACTTGTTCTGTCTGCGCTGGGCAATGCCGCAAAATTTGCGTCCACCAATGCTTAAGTCATATGCGCCTGGACAGAACGCTCCGGCAATCTCTCCAGTATCCACCGTATACCCGGTATCCCGTAATGCTTCGCGGATCAAATGCACCATTATTTCGAAATCTTGATGAAAGTCCTGATTGTGGTGACGGTTCTCCCCGAGTGGCAGAATAAGAGACAAATTTACAACGCCTGGATCCAGAGGCACGGCAGCACCACCTGAGTGGCGGATCGCTGTGTCGTAACCAAGATCGCGGAGCTTCTGCTCGGACTCGGCTGCCTTGGGCAGTCGGCTGTCTCTCACGCCCATAACGAATGCACGTGGATGACGCCATAGATGACAGATTGCGGGGCCGCCACGGCCAGTCTGTCGGCACAACAGCTCGTCCAGCGCGAAGGAGTAGAGCACGTCTGGTTCGGTTAGGTCCTGGCTGCGGTCCAGCAGCAGAATGGGACCTGTCTCAATAGGCAGGCATGAAGTTGTAGTCATGACAGAGGGGCCTCCTTCAATATAAAGAACCGTCAAGTTGGTTCAGTGATTTCCACATATACTCCGTACCGGCTCCTACACTTGTGCTACAGGATCGGCATTTTAAATCGAATATGTACAGAATACCATAACGTGAGATTGAAACAGTTTTTTTCCTTTAATTTCCGGTAAAATCAATTGACATCCCGAGGTATTCTTTTTATAATCCTAGTAAGTTTATCGGCTTTATATATAAAGGGGGATTTACCATGGCAAAAAGTGCCCGACGTATTAAAGGGCTGATGATAGGGCTGCTGTTGATCGCTATGCTGGCGGTTACAGCCTGCGGCAGTGACGCCAAGCAGGGAAACAGCAGTGAATCGGCCGGAGGAAACGGTGAAGCCAAGAAAGATTTTGTAGTCGGATACTTGAATGTCATGGACGATGCGCAGGCTATGCTCGCTTATGAGGCGAAGCTGTATGAGAAGCATGGATTGAACGTGAAGATGCAGCAGTTCAAGAGTGGTACGGACCTTATTAAAGCGATGGTCGGCAAGCAGGTGGATGCAGGGGTGCTCGGGTTTACGAATGCTGTTTCATGGGCCTCTAAGGGTGCTGGGTTAAAAGTTGTCGGTGGAGCACAGCTCGGATTTCACAGTGTGCTCGTAAAAGACGACAGCAGTATCGTGAGTGTGGCAGATTTGAAAGGCAAGAAGCTTGCCTCCCAAGGCCAGGGAAGCACGGCGGATATCGTTCTGAACGGTGTCGTACTGAAAGAAGCGGGACTGACCAGCAAAGATGTGCAGATGGTATACGTTGACCCGGGCCAGGCTATTCAGTCGCTCGCTTCCGGCGCGGTGGATGCAGCATTCGTGTTTGAACCGTACGACAGTATCGCTACCCACACGTTAGCCGCGAAGCAAATATATGAGATCGGCAAAGTATGGCCGTTCCCTTGCATGGTCGTCATTACGACCGATGAGAATTTGGAGAATAATCGTGAAGCGGTAAATCAGCTGCTAGATGCTCAGAAAGAAGCAATCGAAATGCTTCAGCAGGATCCGAAGAAATCGGCCGGCCTCATCATGAAGCATTTTGTGGACTCGGATACGATGGAATCCCATCATGGCGGCACTGTCGAATCGGTCGACGTCATCAAGCAGGCGATCGAAACCCAAGTGTTTAACTGGGATATCACGTCGGACCAGATAACCCGCATGCAGGAAATATCCGACATGATGAAAGAGCAGGGTGTTCTGGAAAAAGAAGTGAAGGTGGCAGATATTATCGATTTAAGCTGGCAGGATCAGCAGAAGAAGTAACGAGTAACAGTAGAAGTCGGATATTTGACTTGTCAAAAGATACGCCCTATCCGAAGCGATTCATCTCATGATTAAAGTTACAAGTTTTCTCGGCTAATTCATAAAAAGGAGAGTTTCTGGTGAATCCATCCTACACGAAAATTCCGCGGACTAAACCGAAATCAGGCTCCTTCTGGCGAAAAGTGCTTCCCTATCTGCTTGCAGTAGGGAGCCTTCTTGCTATTTGGCAGATTACGGCGTTGTTTCTGCCGTCCTATCTGCTGCCTGATGTGCCTGATGTGTTTGTTCGATTGTTCAGCAGCATTCAAGATCCTGAATTCCGAGGCCACATCGGGGACAGCCTAATTCGGCTGTTGTGGGGATATCCGCTTGCGTGCGTGTTCGGTGCGTTGCTTGGCCTAATTGGCGGCATATCCAAAGGTTTCGCGGTATATCTACGGAGCCTGATATCTATTCTTCAGGCAATACCTCCGATTACATGGGTGCCATTTTTCGTTATATTACTAGGCTTTGGCAATAAAACCATCATTACCGTCATCATCATCGCCAGCTTCTTCCCCATGGCGCTCTCCGTATTGAATGCAACGGAGGGCGTAAACCGGACGCATCTGGAGCTTGCACGGGTTATGGGCGCAAGCCGCCGTCAACTGCTGGCAAAGGTGTTCGCGCCTGAATCGCTCCCGGCTTTTGTTACCGGGGCGCAGGTCGCTTTCGGGAATGCCTGGCGTTCATTGATCGCAGCAGAAATGGTCGGTGGTGCTATGGCGGGCCTAGGTTTCTACTCCCGCTGGCGCGGTGAGGTTGCCGACATGGAAGGTGTGCTGATGAGCATCATTGTCATCGGAACGATTGCGGCGTTGCTCGATCTGGTGCTGCTTGAAGGATTAAAAAGAAAGCTGCTGCGTTACCGTTACGTCCAACCGGGAGGAGATGAATAGCATGCAGACCATCCATGTAGATAACGTATCCAAATCCTTCGGGTCATTGAACGTGTTGGAGCAGGTGGATATCACCATCCGCCAAGGCGAATTTGCTGCCATTGTTGGCCCTTCAGGCTGCGGAAAAAGCACGGTGCTCCGCATGATCGCGGGTCTGGAACACCCGTCGGACGGAAAGGTTACAGCGAGTGAGCAGAGTATTGTTGAGCCGGACCCCAGCCGGATGCTGATCTTTCAGGAGCATGCCTTGTACCCTTGGCGAACAGTGGAATTTAACGTAGGTTTCGGTCTGGAGCTTGCAGGTATTTCCAAAAAGGAACGCAAATCCCGTGTTGACGCCATACTGGAGAAGGTGGGGCTTGGCGGATTTCAGAAATACTATCCGCACCAGTTGTCCGGCGGTATGCGACAGCGGGCATCTATCGCCCGAGCCTTGGTCACGAACCCGGAGGTACTGCTACTTGACGAGCCGTTTGGCGCATTGGACGCGATTACCAAGATCTCGATGCAGAATGAGCTGCTTACTTTATGGGAAGGCACAGGCAAGACGGTGCTTCTGATCACACATGATATCGATGAAGCTATTTATTTGGCGGATACGATCTATGTGATGAGCCCTCGTCCGGGCCGGATCGTGGAGTCGATATCTACGGACATGCCGCGGCCGCGCAACCGTAACGGTGCGGAATTTGTAGCCCTGCGGGAACGGATTATGAAGCATCTGGATTTGAGCAATCATTGACTCTTGGAATATCCTATTAATCATTCTGCTATTACAAAGGAGAATACCACCATGGGAATATACGATAATATTGTAGATTTGATCGGCGGAACACCGATGGTCCGGCTGCAGCGTATCGTGCCGGATGGGGCAGCCGATGTGTATGTGAAGCTGGAAATGTTCAATCCGTCCGGCAGTGTGAAGGACCGGGCAGCCTTTAATTTGATCGATACGGCCGAGAAACAGGGAGTGCTTACACCGGGAGGCACAATCATTGAACCGACAAGTGGCAACACCGGCATCGGTCTGGCTATGATTGCAGCAGCCAAAGGCTACCGGGCCATTCTGATCATGCCGGACAACATGTCGAAGGAACGGATTAATATTCTGAAGGCTTACGGTGCGGAAGTGGTACTGACGCCGAGCAGTGAACGAATGCCCGGATCCATCGCCAAAGCCTTGGAACTGAAGGAGCAAATCCCGGGCAGTTTTATCCCACAGCAGTTCGAGAATCGGGCGAATCCGGACATACACCGTGTGACAACAGCGCCGGAAATATTGCAGCAGATGGAAGGCCAGCTGGATGCGTTTGTTGCTACAGCGGGAACGGGCGGGACGATTACAGGCACCGGCGAGGAGCTGCGGAAGCATCTGCCGGAGCTGCATATCGCGGTAGTAGAGCCGAAAGGATCACCTGTATTGTCTGGTGGACAGCCAGGACCCCATAAGCTGGTTGGCACAAGCCCCGGATTTGTGCCGGATATTTTGAATACAGACGTCTACGACGAAATCATTCAGATTGCGGATGATGATGCGCTGCAGACGGTTCGTGATTTGGCCCGGAGGGAGGGTATTCTGGTCGGCCCATCGTCCGGTGCATCGGTCTTCGCTGCGATTAACGTAGCCAAGTCGCTGGGCGCTGGGAAACGGGTTGTGTGTATTGCGCCAGATACCGGAGAGAGATATTTGAGCATGGATATTTTTTAATAAGTGTTTAAGCTGTTCCATTCTTGTTATGGACACAACAAATTTGAAGTTTTCTGAAAATAAAAGTTGTGTCAAATTTGTGAATATGGTTATATATACTATATATGCATTTATATTCCAAGTTATTCTTTGAACAAGAATGGAGATGATGTGTTTGGGGAGGCAGGATTTAAGAGAAGGTCAGTATGTGGTGGTACCTGAAAATCCAGTGTCGATGTTTCTGTTCGGTAGTATCCGCTCGGCGTGGATCTGGTTGATTTTGCGATTGTATTTGGGGTATACATGGCTTTCAGCAGGCAGTAAAAAAATGACCGCTGACGCTTGGACAGGAAGCGAAGCGGGAGCCGCAATCCAAGGCTTTGTTAAAGGAGCGCTTGCGAAAGCGGAAGGCGGTAAGGATGTCCCCAGCTGGTATGCATCATTCCTGGAAAATGTTGTGCTACCTAACGCCAAGCTCTTTTCGTATATGGTGGCGTTTGGAGAAGTATTGATTGGCGTGGGACTTATCGTGGGTCTCCTGACAGGCATTGCCGCCTTCTTTGGCGGAACGATGAATGCAAGTTTCCTTTTTGCGGGCTCCGTGAGCATAAATCCGCTGTTGTTCATCCTGGCGACTTGGCTTGTGCTGGCATGGAAAGTGGCAGGTTGGTACGGTCTGGACCGGTGGGCTCTGCCGTTATTGGGCACCCCGTGGACCCGCCGGCGCAGCACGACGAAAGAGGATGAAGTTACTTCATAACGGAATAGCTTACGTCGAAGCACCCTTTAGGACAGGTTCAAGCCGCATATGCGCTTCTGTCCAAGGGTGATTTTTGTCGTTAAGAGGTTGTTCAAAAAGTCCGCTTTTGATCACGAAGTGAATCAGGAAGTGGGCTCGGCATCGAATCTTGAATTCAGCTAAAATGTTTCCTCCGGAAACATCTCAAGTGCTCACGTACCCAAAACAGCTGATGCTTCCGAAGACGTTTTCTACGAAAACGTGCAGCTCCGCTCCTCAGTCCCTAGCTTCATCCAACTGAGGCGTTTGAAAAAACGCACATCGGAAGCATAAGCTTCGGTGCTGAAAACCGACCTTTTTTAACACGCACTTTAAGTGAAATCAGAGCCGATTTGCAACATTTTTCACAAAACAACCTGTTGTCAAGAACAATTCCCACAGCTAAATGATAAAAATTAATCTATCCTATTTTTAGATAATTTATTAAGAAGGATGGATGGAGATGGGAATCAAACCGTTTTTAAAACTGGTGGAGATTCAGACGAAGGTGGCGAGCATGATCCCATTTTTGATCGGGACGATGTATGCGCTGTTCCGCTTTCAGCAGTTTGACGCATACCACTTCGTGCTCATGCTGGCATCGCTGCTCTCATTTGACATGGCGACCACGGCAATTAACAACTACTACGATTATAAAAAAGCGATCAAAACTCATGGCTTCGGCTATGAATTTCATAACGCTATTGTGCACTATAAGCTGAAGGAGCGGGCAGTAGTGGCTGTAATCGTGATCCTGCTGCTGACTGCATTCAGCACAGGTATTGCCCTGTTTCTAGATACCGGACTTCTGATTCTGCTCCTGGGCGGGATGTCCTTTGCAGTTGGCATTCTGTATTCCTTCGGGCCGATTCCGATATCCCGGATGCCACTCGGTGAGCTGTTCTCCGGTTTGTTTATGGGTTTTGTCATTATTTTTATCTCGACATGGATTCATGTGGATGAAAGTCAACTTGCAAGTCTTGTATTAGATGGAGGGATGGTTCTCCTACAGGTCAATCTGCTTGAAGTCATTCTGGTGTTCCTGATTTCTGTTCCGGCCATTCTCGGTATTGCTAACATCATGCTGGCGAACAATATTTGTGATGTTGAAGACGACATCGAGAACAAACGATATACCCTTCCGGTTTATATCGGCCGCCCGAACTCCATAATCCTGTTCCGTATCATGTATTATTTCGCTTATGTGGACCTGATTGTGCTGCTGTTCTTGAAGGTAAACCCGATCATTCTGCTGCTCGTCCTGTTGACGATTATTCCGGTACACAAAAACATAAGAAAATTCACTGCGAATCCGTCCAAGGAAATGACCTTTGCGAATTCCGTCCAGAACTTTGTCATGATGAACATGGCCCGGATTATCGCACTTGGCACAGCGGTTCTGCTGACCAGTCTGTAGTATATTGAATAAAAAGCATACACAAAAGCCTCCGTCTCAAAGGGATGAAACGGAGGCTTTTGTGCGTAACCCCATCAGCGCGATAAAGCAACAAGGGGGCAGAGATGGCTTTTTCAGTTTATTACAATCCATCCCCTTGCACCGTCAGGTCTCAGGCTGATGACAAAGTCAAAAAGAAGATGATGGATACCGCCTTACCTGATGCGCTTATCAGCTTCCGTTAGACTTTGCCTACAATCTGAAACCCGAGTACAGGGTATGGGCCGAAACATTAACATGTAACAATTAAGGTTTACTGCTTATACCGAGTAACCCAACGAATCAATAAATAGATTTAAAAGTTCTTTAAACAATACCTTGAGCGAGCATAGCATCGGCTACTTTACGGAAGCCGGCAATGTTGGCGCCAACGACAAGGTTGCCAGCACAGTCAAATTCCTCAGCCGCCTGCACGCTACTGTTGTAAATGTTTTTCATAATCTGATGAAGTTTGCTGTCCACTTCTTCGAACGTCCAGGAAAGTCTCATCGAGTTCTGGGACATTTCAAGTGCAGATACAGCTACACCGCCCGCATTTGCCGCTTTGGCAGGACCGAACAGAACGTCGTTCTTCAGGAACAGGTCGATGGCTTCCAGAGTGGAAGGCATGTTGGCTCCTTCACCGATCGCTTTCACACCGTTGGAGATCAGGATGGCCGCAGATGCTTCATCAATCTCATTTTGCGTTGCACATGGAAGAGCGATATCACAAGGAATCGTCCAGATACCCATCCAGCCTTCTGTGTATGCCGCATGCGGATGCTCTTTCACATATTCGCTGATCCGTTTTCTTTCCACGTCTTTCAGACGGCGAACGGTTTCGAGGCAGATACCTTCAGGATCGTACACATAACCGTTAGAATCACTGCAGGCCACAACCTTTGCACCGAACTGCTGAGCTTTCTCGATCGCATGAATGGACACGTTACCGGAGCCGGATACAACGACAGTCTGGCCTTCAAAGCTCATTTCTTTGGAGTTCAGCATTTCTTCTACAAAATAAACACAGCCATATCCTGTTGCTTCAGGACGTCCCAAGCTTCCACCGTACTGAATGGATTTACCCGTCAGGACGCCTGCTTCATTACCGCCGCGAATACGCTTGTATTGGCCGAACATATAGCCGATTTCACGTGCGCCAACACCGATATCACCAGCAGGTACGTCAACGTCTGGTCCGATATATTTATACAGCTCTGTCATGAAACTTTGCGTGAAACGCATAACTTCATTGTCGGATTTGCCTTTTGGATCGAAGTCGGAGCCGCCTTTGCCGCCACCGATCGGGAGACCTGTCAGGGAGTTTTTCAAAATTTGCTCAAAGCCGAGGAATTTAATGATGCTAACGTTAACGGAAGGGTGGAAGCGGAGGCCGCCTTTGTACGGTCCAATGGCACTACTGAACTGAACACGATAGCCGCGGTTAACCTGGACTTTGCCTTGATCGTCTACCCATGGAACCCGAAAGGTAATGACGCGCTCAGGCTCAACGAGCCGCTCTAAAATTCCAGCAGATTGGTATTGTGGACATTTGGTGAGTACCGGAACGAGTGAATCAAGGATCTCTTTGACGGCCTGGTGGAATTCAGGCTCATTCGGGTTGCGCTTTTGTACAGTCTCAAATACGGATTGGACATAAGATACCGCTTCTTGCGATTGTTGTGCAGTAAGATTCATGTACAGGTCCACCTCTCTCATAAATATGTATTATGTTGTATTTATCAAAAATCCAGCATCCTTGCAAGTTAAAATTTATACATCAATGATAATTATATATACATTTTTACCTAAAAAATGCTTTCAGAAAGTATACGATTAGTGCAAATAAACAGCGATCTTAGGATCGCTGTTCTGCTCATCGGCGGTTTACTTCTTCGTACCGTGCTGTTTTGTAGGTAATTGTGCATTCGGCGTACCCTTACCGTGATTTTCCTTGTTATGACGGGCTTTTTCGGCATTATCTTTCATCTTTTCTACGAATTCATGTGTGTTTTCCATGATGAAATCCTCCTTTAAAATGGGATCTGCCGGGTTTCGGCATCGTTCCTGTTTACTATATCCCAATTAGTAAAATTGTATTGATAATGTGAATTTTTATGAAGCTGTTACATGAAGTTTACACCGGTCATAAAACTTTCCTATCATGTGGTGAAAAAATAGTGATGACAGCGCTCTATTTGTGAAATAGGAGTCGAAAAGTACTAAACAAACTCAGCAAATTGATGTTAAATCCACAAATATAACAAACCCGTGAAAAGCCTAAGCTTCTCACGGGTAACAAGGGTTAACCTATAGGTGGGTTGCTGACAAGTAACTCATATTTATTGAGGGAAGCACCCAGAATAAACTCGCTGCCTCCTCCGCGGTGTGACTGACGGAAGGATTCGCTGGAAGTCCAGCCTTTAAAAGCTTCCTCGTTCTCCCACACCGTACAAATCTTGAGTTCCTCGGCTTCGGCACCTTCCTTGGCCTCATGCCATACTTCCATCCGGATGAACCCCGACATCTCCTGTACGCCTTTCGCCTGCGCGAACCGCTCGGATAGTTCCTTGCCATGTCCTGGTTTGACTTTGATCGAATTCGTTACTACCAGCATTTTTGTTCCTCCTTAGGCTGTAATCCGGCTTACCTTATCCGGTATGTCAGTCGATGATATATCTGCATGTCCATTATACCTTATGGGGGCAGGCGATTTCATCTTGGAGGAATCACCCCGAGGCTCCTCAAGAAGAGGAAGCCTCTGTCTGAATTGGAGGACTCTTAGGTTTCTTTGGCTTCGCCTGCCCGCTCCATGACCAATAGGTACCGATACGCAACAGGAACTCGATTGGACCTGTTCGGAAACGGTTCAGATACAGCAGACTGCACATGGCCTGAGCTATATAGATACCGAGTGCAATTAAGATGCCAGTCAAAACACCGAGTCTACCGAACATTCCAAGCCCGTATCCGTAAAAGATCGTTGTACAGATGACGGTTTGCATGAGATAGTTCGTCAACGACATCCGGCCAACCGCTTCAAATGAACGGAAGACAACATTTCTGTTGGAAGAGAGGGCATAAATATAGGCAAACAGATAAATGTATCCAAGCGCTAGAATTTGAGCGCCTGCCATGTGCAAAATCCCACTCCATGCATGGCTAGAGCCGAGCATGATTGATGCCGTTTTTGCGGCGATACCGAACGGGACAAACATGATCGCGTACCGCAGATACGATCCTTTTTCCTGTTCCGGAGATATAAATTTACCGCGTTTGGCCGCAGCCATCCCGAACAGGAACAAGGCTCCGAGAATAAGGGGGGTCAGAAGCAATATAAAGAACATCATCCCGCCAGGCAGACCAAGTGGATCTGAAGTATTCCGGTGGTTCATAATTTCTGAATAGGTCCCGGTACCATATAAATTGATTGTCTCCCTAACGTGGGTCTCCATACGCATTACATCCTCAGGAGACGCTGCGGAGGTACCACCATAGCTGATCCCGATGCTAAGAAGAAGGAAAATAATACCCCAGATCATTAAAGTCTTCGGCTTCCGGTTTACAAATAATAGAAGGAAAAAACTGATGCCACCGTAGAAGAGCAGAATATCGCCATCCCAGAGCATAGAATGCGCAAAACCGAGAGCAATCAGCAATATCGAACGTCTTACCACGTTACGCCCGTATTTCAGACCCTTGGCATTCATACTCTCTTTCATCTTAATCATGCTGTACCCGAACAGGAACGTAAAGATCGGCATGAAGCTGCCTTCGACAAATATTTTTAACATATCATGACCGATCAAATCCAAGGATGAAGGTTTAAACAACCACATTTCATCTTTTCCGAACATACCGTATTGAAAAATTAGCATATTGGCCATCAAAATGCCCAGTAAGCTGAAGCCCCGAATCGCATCAACAGCGACAGCTCTTTTCCGTGGATTTCCCACATTAATCACCTCTTGGAATTCAGTATATCGTCCTAACTTAAATTACTCAGAAACGGCAACCTAACTTTTTCTTAACGATAGGATGATTGTTTAACTGCTGTTAAGGTTGTTGTGCTAGCATGGTATCGGGTGAAGATAATATGGAAAACACAAAAATTTTAATCGTTGATGATGAACCGGCTATTGTAAAAATGCTGCAGATGGTACTTCGCAAGGAAGGTTTTAACCGTATCTATACAGCTGGCAGCTGCGCTGAGGCGCTTCGCGAAATGGAAGTGCACCGGGCTGATATTGTGCTCCTGGATGTTATGCTGCCAGACGGAAGCGGATTTGATATCTGTTCGAGGCTTCGGACGTTTGGAAGTCCGCATGTTTTATTTCTGACAGCTAAGGCGTCCGACCTGGATGTGCTGACCGGCTTCGCCATGGGCGGGGACGACTATGTGACAAAACCGTTTAATCCGCTTGAGATTGCTGCGCGCATTAAGGCCCGGCTTCGGCGGGGCGGATGGGGTAACACAGGAGTTCAGGTACAGGAACAGCCGATACAGCGAGTGTGGGATTTCGGCCGCTTTGTACTGGATGAGACGGCAGGAGAGTTGAAGGTGCTCGGTGATCCGGTGCCTTGTCCAGCCCAGGTGTTTCAGCTGCTGTTATACTTTTGCAAGCATCCTGGCGTTGTTTTTTCCAAGTCACAGTTGTATGAGGCGGTGTGGGGAATTGATGGGATGGGTGAGGACAACACCGTAATGGTACATATCCGCCGAATCCGGGAACGGATAGAAGAGAACCCGAGTGATCCACAATATTTGGTCACAGTTCGTGGGTTAGGCTACAAGTTGGTTAAGGAGTCAAAAAGATGAAGGTAAGCAGACGACTTGCGTTTCATTTTACATATCAGCTGGTTGCCTTCTCGCTGTTCATGTTCATGCTTCTCGTTACGCTTTTGTTTGTGTTGACCAAGCATGTCGCGAACGAGGAAATTCGGCGCAACTTTCCTTCGGGTGTTCTAACCAGTATAACGTCGGAAACGGTGACGGAGAATGGCGTTGTCAATCTGCAAGGATATTGGAAAGAGCTTCTATATGAGCGGAATATGTGGCTCCAGGTGGTTGACATGAAAGGCCGCGTTATCCATGCTACGAACACGCCTAAGGATGTGCCTTCGTCATATTCAGTTAGCCAGTTGCTGGAAATCAAGGAGGAGCGGCGACTTGGCAAATATACGATGGGGTTGGAGATGGATCTGACATATAAGGATCCCTTGTTGTTCTTGCTAGGTGGGGTAAATGAAAGTACGGACCGGCTGAGATCCTGGTTTACAGAGTATCAAGCTGGCGGCTTGCTGGATTCGTCAAAGAAAGAGCGGTTGGAACAAGAGGTCCGAAGAGCAGGAGGCTATCTGTATATCATCGATGGGGAAGGGGCCATCAAGCAGAAGATTGGTGAGGCTATTGGTGACAAAAAGAGCTATCATCCACTTGAACTAATGTCGATGCAGGAAGCGCCGGGTACCTATGCAACGAATGCGAATGTGTACTGGGACCAGGCCAGTGGAATGACCTGGGTGTATCATACGCCGTATGATACGATCGGCAAGCAGCCGATCATGAACCAGCTTCTAAGCGTTGTGGTGTGGATATGCATCGTCGTGTTAGTCGCTGCGTTAGCTATGTCGATCTGGCATGGATACCGATACAGCCGTCCGCTGTTGCTGTTTACCGGATGGTTCGAGCGGATGGGCAGCGGCTCCTACGAGGAAGTGCTCACCCCCAAAGACCGTAAGAAAGTATTCCGAAAGAACGGGAAGCTGCGAATGCCCTACAAGCTGTACAAGGAAGTTATTCATTCCTTCTATCATATGGCCGAGCAGCTGGCAGCAACCGAGAGAGAGCGGAAGGCACTGGAACAAAACCGGGAGGAATGGATGTCCGGTATCTCTCATGATCTTCGAACCCCCCTGTCTTCCATTCAAGGATACGGCTACATGCTGGAAAGCGCAGCGGAAGACTGGAGCCCAGGCGAACTGCGTGAGATGGGAACCGTCATACGGGAAAAAGGGGACTACATGCTGGAGCTTATTGATGATTTCTCGCTTGTATTCAGGCTGAAGACAGAAATCCAACCGCAGGATATGTGCCCGCTTGATCTGAATGAGCTTGTCCGCCGCGGTGTGTTGAAATACGTCAACGACGCAACGCTTGACGGCGTGACGTTTCAGTTCGAAGGCGGTGATGAGCCGGTGCTTACGGCTGGTAGTGCCAAATGGCTTCATCGTCTGATGGATAACCTGATCTCCAATGCCGTTAAGCATAACCCACCCGGGGTTACGGTTACAGTTGGTGTGGAGAAGCGTGCCAATTCTGCTGCGATCGTAGTGAAGGACGACGGTGTTGGTATGGACGAGGAAACGAAGCGGAGCCTGTTTGAACGTTATTACCGTGGGACGAACACGGAGGGAAGCATCGATGGATCAGGCCTTGGGATGAGCATTGCAAAAGCTATCGTGGAAGCCCATCACGGGACAGTAGAGATCCAATCGGAGATCGGAAAAGGAACCTGCATCAGGGTTATTTTGCCCCGGGGTTTGAAAGATTAATGAGCCATTGAATATTTAAGATGAGAGGGCTGTTTCCATGCGAGATGCATATGGGAAACAGCTCCTTTTTGTGTGGATCCGAAGCTATGAAGTTTCGAAAGCTGTGATATTCAACTAGTTGTTGAGAAAAAGCCGGAGGGATAATATTCATCCTCTTCAATCTCAACATCGGGATAACGCCTAAATACGGATTCAAATGATTTGTCTTCAATGAGATCATGAATAACCTGTTCAATCCGTTCCCTGGTCACTATGTCGATTAACACCATATCACTCGACCAAAAATAAGCGCCGTTCATGCATTCGCCTGTCTGATTGTTCTTTTCCCGTAAGGTCTGAATGTTGTTATATGTAAAAAAGGTGGCGATCCACTTTGAACGGTCAGGAAATACAATGATGACATCCGAATTCGTATCTGTCTCATCTCATGTTCCTTTAGCCCATTTCTCTGCTTCAATCCAAATATACATCTTCTTGTTAATATCTTTCATGACTCTCCGCCCCCTTTAATGCTTGAAATAAGTATATCAAGTATAGTTATGGATTAAGTGAGTCAAAACAGCAATTAGTGTTTGACGGCTAACTAATGGCTAGTGCTGATACGATGCGCTTACCCATATTGATACTGATTTTTATACAATTCTACGGCTAACGGACACCACATCCCTTATTTGGTGAAAAATTAGCCGGTTTGAATTCTAACGGACACCAGCGACCTTATTTCGGAAAAAGTAGGCGAAACCTTTATAGCCCCCTAATCCAATTGGACACTCCAAGGTACCTCAGATACACTAAAAAGAAATGAGGAGTCCGTCCATGAAAAGACGATTTCGATGCCCGGTTGAGGCGAAAAAAGAGTATGTCGTAGAGGTGCTGTCTGGTTACCGGACAGAGATCGTTGCGAGAAAACACGGCATGTCTCCCAAAACGTTAAGCGGCTGGGTTCGTCAATATGAGGATGAGGTGGGAGATCTTATGGTCAAAAAGCAGAAAGAAGCCCAAAAAATAGAGCAGGATGCGGCCAAGTTCCAAGAGCTGCAGCAAAAATATGACGAGGCGATGAAACTGTTGGGGGAGAAGGAACTTGAAAACCACATCCTCAAAGATCTCGTAAAAAAAAAGTATCCCGACTACAAATAGCCTCCTATTGGATTGAGCAAGGCTATCCGATCCGTACCGTCCTACGGATCTGTGACGTGCCGCGATCCACGTACTATTACCGTTTGAAGCATCCTGAACGTCAGCAGCCGATCAGCAACGGACGACCGATCCCGGGCTATTCCTGTGACCAGAACGGAAAGGCCGTCTCGGATACCCGTATTCAAGGGTTTCTTCGTCGTCTGATCCAAGGCCCTCATGGAGCATCTGGTTACCGGAAACTGACGATTTTGCTGCGCCGAAAGTATAAGCTAGTGATTAACAAAAAGAAGGTATACCGTCTCTGCAAGTCCTTGGGGATTCTCCTTCCACAACGAGAAAGAACGAACCCTGTTCCCAAAAGAGTAGCGAATAACCGGGTGGTAAATGGCGCCAACCAGTTGTGGCAGATGGATATTAAGTATGGCTACGTGGCGGGAAAACGTCGGCATTTCTACCTGGCCAGCATTATTGACGTGTTTGACCGCCGAATTGTAGCGTACCATCGCGGGAAAACCTGCCACACCCAAGATATCTTACGTACACTCCAGAAAGCGCTCCTTACGCGTAAAGTGTACGGAGATGAGCAGAAGTTGGTTATTCGTACTGACAATGGCCCCCAGTTCGTCAGCAAGGCGTTCCATGCTTTCTGTGAACAGGCAGGGCTTGAACATGAACGTACTCCGAACCGGACACCGAACAAGAATGCCTTCATTGAGTCCTACCACAGTATTGTGGAACGCGAGTGCTACCAACGACACTGTTTTGAGGATTATGAGGAAGCCTTTTCGGAAGTAGATCGGTTCATTCGCTATTACAACAACGAGCGCATTCATGGAAGCCTTCATGACTGGCCACCTAAGGAGTATTTGCGTTTGGTGAACGAAGGAACGATTACTCCTGCAAAAATTGCGTTATGATGCGATATCCCGAGAATGAGGTGGCTAGTGTCCAAGATTAGGGGGTTAAACCGAAACCGGATGTTTGCACTTGCAATAGCGTCACCTGTGTCCGTTTACATTCGAAATGTCCGAAATCGTCACAAATAGCGGCTCCTGAGTCCGTTTGCTCTCAAAACTACTTATTGTTCGACAAATAACCAGTCTTATAGCGAGCAGTGCAGGTATACCTTATGGCGCCATCGCCATTTATTCATCGGTACGATGAAGTCAAAGTCAAGCACTGATTTTGAATTTGAGCCGGATAAGTATTTTAAGATCTGCTTCGAAGCAGCGGGAGCGTTCGCTAAAAGCTTTCCAAAGGAAAGCTCGCATCGAAAGCATACGCTTGCCCCTGAATTTCTCCCCCTTAAGAAATAATTCAGGGAAATTCGGGGGCAACAGCGATTGTAGGAATGATTCGTACGCGCAGCAACTATTATATGTATTAAACATACTCACTCCTCTGATTGACATACTTGCTTTCAAATATCTCCCACTCTATTGACTTACGACACCAAAGGATTATAATTCTTACAACAACTGAAAAGATTTTTATGTATATGCCAGAGAATAAGGCTCAGGCGTCTCTACCAGGTTACCGTAAATGACTTGACTACATAAAAGCTGAGAGAAACATCATCCTTCGAGTAAACCGAGGTCTTACAACACGTTAAAGCCGCGTGACGTATTCGTATGGTATAAATTCAGACTCTCTCTTCCTTTATGTATTGTTGATAACCCGGACAGAAGCGCTGTCCGGGTTATTTAGTGTCTAGTCATGGGGAAACCTGAAGCTATAAAGTTTCGATAATCATAAGGGAGAGTGTCATATATGAGTTCACAAAAGAGACAGAAGCGTTATGAGGTCAGCTACCGGCTTGGACAAATCGCAATGGGACAGGCAGCAGCGGAAACTGTGATCAAGGACGGCACACTCGTTAACGTGTTTACTGGAGAGCTTCAGGAGCATGTCGATGTTGCCATGGCCTTTGGAAGAATTGCTTATATCGGACAAGCTGATCATACAATCGGTGAGAATACGAATGTGATTCAGGCGAACGGGCGATACATTGCACCAGGTCTGCTGGACGGACATATGCATGTGGAAAGCACGATGCTGACGGTAACCGAATTCGCCAAAGCAGCGATGGCTAAAGGCACAACTTCCATCTTTATGGATCCGCATGAGATTGCGAATGTATTCGGTTCAGAAGGCGTACACTGGATGCATGAAGAAGGGCAACAGCTTCCACTTAAAGTATTTACAACTTTTCCTTCTTGTGTGCCAGCTACAACGGACCTAGAAGACGCTGGCGCGGCACTTGGCGTAGCCGATATTGAAGCGGGACTACAGTGGCCGGGTGTGGAAGGCCTCGGCGAGGTAATGAACTTCCCGGGCGTCGTTTATGGTGACCCCACCATGTGCGGAGAAATTGAGGCAACCTTAAAGGCAGGCAAAACCGTTACCGGTCATTTTCCTTCCGAGGATGAGCGTATGCTGCAGGCTTATATCGCTTCAGGTGTCAGCTCTTGCCACGAAACGGTTACTAGGGAGCAGGCGCTGCAGAAGGTCCGACTCGGTATGCATCTGATGATCCGTGAAGGTTCCGCATGGCATGATGTTAAGGAAGTTATCAAAGTAGTAACGGAAGATAACGTGTGTACCGATAACATGTCCCTTGTGACAGACGACGTCTATCCGATGACACTGCTGAATCTTGGTCATCTGAACCATGTTGTACGCCGGGCGATTGAGGAAGGCGTTGATCCGGTTAAGGCCATTCAGATGGGCACGATCAATGTGGCTCGGTACTTCGGTATGGAGCAGGAAATTGGCAGCATCGCACCTGGTAAAGCGGCGGATATTTTGCTTATCGATGATCTGAAGCAAATGGTGCCTTCGCTTGTTATTGCTGATGGTGAAGTGGTGGCGGAATCCGGAAAGATCGTAAAAGAATTCCCGGTTTATGAATATCCAGCGGAAGCCCGCAGCTCGGTACGGCTGCAGCGTGCTCTAACCGCCGATGATTTCCTGCTGCGCAGCAAAGGAAATGCCCCACAGACACAGGTAAACGTGGTGCGTGTTATTGAGAACAGTGCCCGAACCGCCAAAATGACGGCGACCCTCCCAGTGATAGAGGGCATTATCCAGCCAGATTTGGCACAGGATGTCATCCAGATGGCTTGCATTGAGCGCCACAAGGGAACAGGGCAGATATCCCTCGGCTTTGCGAGCGGATTTCAGTTAAAATCAGGTGCAGTCGCCTCCACGGTGGCACATGACAGCCACAACCTGCTTGTTATGGGGACGAGCCCTGAGGACATGGCGTTTGCTGCCAATGAGCTTGCCGCCTGCGGCGGGGGCATGATCGTGGTACGGGACGGCGAGGTGCTAGCCAAGGTGGCGATGCCGGTGGCAGGTCTGATGGCGGATCGTCCGCTGGAGACGGTAGCTGCTGAAGTGGTGTCAATGGAGGAAGCGTGGAAGGAACTGGGTTGCCCGATGAATGCGCCGTTTATGACCTTCTCGTTGATCGCACTGCCGGTTATACCGGATATTCGGATCACGAACCGGGGACTGGCTGATGTGACCGAGTTCAAGTTGATTGAAACCGAAATTGGGCCATCCACGGTTTAAAAAAAACGAAATGATTGAGACACTTATCATTGCAAAAAACAGGGTGACCAACCATGGTTCACCCTGTTTTTTTCGTATTTTTATTGAGAACGTGATTTTCGTCACAAATTTATAACTATTTAACCCCTTCCAGGCACTTTAATGTGATAAATATCACAATTCTTCCGTTCGTCGTCTGAGAAAATAATAAAAGATAAATTTTAAAGCTTTATTACGTGAACCAAAAGGAAGGGGTATTTTATGGATCCGGTTATGCTCGCACGTATCCAGTTCGCTTCGACAACCATTTTTCACTTCATCTTTGTTCCGCTGTCCATCGGCTTGGCATTTCTGATTGCCATTATGGAGACGATGTATGTCGTCAAGGGCAACGAAGTATACAAGAAGATGGCAAAATTCTGGGGTAAACTGTTTCTCATTAACTTTGCTGTAGGGGTCGTTACCGGTATTTTGCAGGAATTTCAGTTCGGTATGAACTGGTCGGATTACTCCCGATTTGTCGGGGATGTGTTCGGAGCGCCGCTTGCGATTGAAGCGTTGCTCGCATTTTTCCTGGAGTCCACGTTTATCGGACTGTGGATTTTCGGATGGGACCGCTTGTCCAAGAAGGTTCACCTTCTTTGTATTTGGCTCGTGTCCTTCGGTACAGCAATGTCGGCTTTCTGGATTTTGGCCGCCAACTCGTTCATGCAGCGTCCTGTTGGATTTGAGATGAACAATGGACGCGCCGAGATGAATGATTTCTTCGCTCTGATCACGAATGGTCAGCTGTTGGTTGAGTTCCCGCATACGGTATTCGGGGCATTGGCCACAGGCGCATTTCTCGTTACGGGGATCAGCGCATACAAGCTGATGAAGAAGAAGGATATCGATTTCTTTAAAAAATCGTTTAACATTGCTATCATTATTGCTCTGATCTCCTCCGTGCTCGTTGCTCTCTTCGGTCACCAGCAAGCACAATATCTGGTGGATACACAGCCTATGAAAATGGCTGCAGCCGAGAGTCTGTGGGAAACGAGTGATGATCCGGCTCCATGGACGGTTTTTGCCGGGATTGATCCGGATAATCAGAAAAATACGATGGAATTGAAAATTCCTTATATGCTCAGCTTCTTGTCCTATAGTAAATTTTCCGGTGAAGTTATCGGAATGAAAGAACTGCAGGCACAGTATGAGGAGCAGTATGGACCTGGTGACTACATTCCACCAGTCCGGACTACATTCTGGAGTTTCCGTATCATGGTCGCTGCAGGCTCTATTATGATTTTGCTCGGTTTGTACGGCACATGGTTGACAATGCGCAAGAAAGTAGAAAAGGCAGGGAAATGGTTCCTGAGAGTATTACTGTTCAGCATATCACTGCCGTTTATCGCCAACACGGCGGGATGGATTATGACAGAAATCGGGCGTCAGCCTTGGACTGTATTTGGATTGATTCAGACGAAGGACAGCATCTCGCCAAACGTAGGCGCAGGTTCCATTCTGTTCTCACTCATTGCATTCAGTACGATTTATGCTGTGCTGGCTGCGGTAATGGCTTATCTGTTCGTTAAAGTTATCAAGAAAGGGCCATATGCGGTGGAGGAAGACGATCACAACGCAGCTGACCCGTTCAATAAGGGGGGAATCGGCAATGTCTCTTAGTGAGCTGTGGTTTGTACTGGTTGCCGTTCTGTTTATCGGGTTCTTCTTCCTGGAAGGCTTCGACTTTGGTGTAGGTATGTCAACACAATTCTTGGCCAAAAATGATACTCAGCGCCGGGTGCTTATCAACTCTATTGGCCCGTTCTGGGATGCAAATGAGGTGTGGCTGATTACGGCAGGCGGAGCGATGTTCGCGGCCTTCCCGAACTGGTATGCTACGCTGTTCAGCGGATTTTACCTTCCGTTCGTCGTTCTCCTGCTAGCCTTGATCGCCCGTGGGGTCGCATTTGAATTCCGTGGCAAGGTCGGGGATGCACGCTGGAAAAAGGTTTGGGATGGTGCCATCTTCACAGGAAGCATCCTCCCTCCATTCCTCTTCGGTGTAGTGTTCGCCTGCCTAATCCAGGGATTGCCGATTGACGAATCGATGCAGCTTCACGCTGGATTCTTTGATGTAGTCAATCTGTATACGGTTGTAGGCGGAATCACGGTAGTTATGCTATGCTTGCTGCATGGACTCATGTTTACGACACTCCGCACCATAGGAGATTTGCAGGAGCGTGCCCGGGTTATGGCCCGGCGCCTGTTGTTCCCGGTTGCAGCGCTGCTTGCGCTATTCGGAATTATGACGTATTTCATGACAGACGTGTTCAAAGTTCGGGGCGGCATATTGTCAGCCGTACTGGTGCTTGGTGTTATTGCATTCCTGGCAGCCGGTTATTTTATGAAAACCAAGAAAGACAGCTGGGCGTTCGGTATGACTGGGGCGGTCATCGTCCTGTCGGTTATGTCCGTGTTCATCGGATTGTTCCCGCGTGTCATGATCAGCTCGATTAACAGTGCGTTTGATCTAACGATCCAAAACGCCGCCTCAGGGCAATACTCCCTTAAGGTGATGACGATTGTGGCGGTTACACTGCTGCCGTTCGTATTAGGTTATCAAATTTGGAGCTACTACGTTTTCCATAAACGGGTACATGAGAAGGAGCATTTAGAGTACTGATGGGTAAAGATCTGCTGGGATACAAAGGAGTCAAGACGGTATTTCTCGTCGTCGCCGTATGTACCCTGGCACAAAGCATGGCCATCATATTGCAGGCAAAATGGTTGGCGGAGGTTATCTCCGCCCTATTTGCCGGATCCTCTCTGCAGGAACAGTACAGTAAAATGGTATTGTTCCTGCTTGCTTTTCTGGCACGCCACGCCATTGGGCTGCTGCAGCAGGGCATAGCGCAGCGGTTTGCCGAGGAGACGGGCACGGACCTGAGAAAGCAGCTGATGGATAAGCTGTTCCATATGGGCCCGAGATTTGTCCGGTCCGAGGGAACAGGCAATGTGGTCACGCTTGTGCTGGAGGGCATCGCCAAATTCCGCAAATATGCGGAATTAACCATACCGCGGATGATGGGGATGGCTTTTACTCCTGCGTTGGTATGGTTGTATGTGTTTTATATAGATCGTATTTCGGCTGTGATCTTGCTCGTAACGATGCCGATTCTGATCATATTTCTAATTTTGGTTGGCTTGGCAGCACGGAAGCAGACGGAACGCCAGCTGCATACGTACCGGATGCTGTCCAACCATTTCGTGGATTCCCTTCGCGGTCTGGAAACACTGAAGTTTCTGGGGCAGAGCAGGAGGCACAGCGAGAGCATCGGAGAGGTGAGCGAGAGCTACCGTAAGGCAACGATGCGCACGCTTCGTGTCGCGTTTCTGTCATCTTTTGCACTCGACTTCTTTACCATGTTGTCCGTCGCCGTTGTGGCGGTCAACCTGGGCTTGCGTCTGATCAACGGCGGTCTGGAGCTGCTGCCGGCTCTGACCATTCTTATTCTAGCACCGGAATATTTCCTGCCAGTACGTATGGTGGGAGCGGATTTCCACGCTACCCTGGACGGCAAGCAGGCAGGTGAGGCCATCCAGGAGATGATTAAGGATGAGCCGAATAGCAGTCCGGTGAATGGGCAGACAAGTGGAGACAGCAATGCACCTGAGCCTGTGTTGAATTGGAAGGACAGTAGCGAGTTGGAACTGTCCGGTATCAGCATGCGGCATGATGAGAATGGTCCTGCATCTCTAGAGGGTGTAAGCTTCCGGTTGAAAGGCAGAGGCCGGATCGGCATCGTGGGTGAAAGTGGTGCAGGTAAATCCACACTGATCGACATTTTGGGGGGATTCCTTGCACCAACCAGCGGCGAAGTTATGCTGGATGGGGTGAAGCTGCAGAATACAGCTTCTGAGGCATGGAGAAAGAACGTGACTTACATTCCGCAGCATCCGTATCTGTTCGGCGCCTCACTTGCCGATAATGTCAAATTTTACGCTCCCGACGCTTCGCGGACTGAGGTGGAGCGAGCGGTGGAGGCGGCTGGGCTGACCGCTGTGGCAGCATCTCTGCCGAACGGCTTGGACGAATTGATTGGCGGCGGAGGTCGGAGTTTAAGCGGAGGACAGGCGCAGCGGGTCGCGATGGCGAGAGCATTTTTGAGCCAGCGTCCTGTCCTGCTGCTGGATGAGCCGACGGCTCATCTTGATATCGAGACCGAATATGAGCTGAAAGAGACGCTGGTATCCCTGTTTCAAGATAAATGGGTGTTTCTTGCAACACATCGCTTGCACTGGATGACGGAAATGGATTACATTCTGGTGATGGATCAGGGACGACTGGCCGAGGCGGGTACACATGAACAGTTAATGGCACGTAAAGGTGTATATTACGGCCTCATCACATCGCAAATGGAGGGAGTGCTTTGAAGCAGGAACAGTGGTTTCGTCCGTATGTCACAGCCTATTTCTGGCGTTTTCTGCTCATTGTGATCCTGGGTGTGCTGACTATACTGTCCGCGTCGATGCTCATGTTTACCTCGGGCTATCTCATCTCAAAGTCGGCGCTTCGGCCCGAGAACATTCTGATGGTGTATGTGCCGGTCGTCGGTGTGCGCACCTTCGGGATCAGCCGGGCGGTTATGCACTATGTGGAGCGATTGGTAGGGCATGATACCATTCTCCGCATCTTATCCAAAATGCGTGTCCGGCTGTATCAGCTGCTGGAACCGCAGGCGCTTCGTTTTTCCTCACGCTTTAAGACGGGCGATCTGCTAGGCGTGCTTGCCGATGATATTGAATACCTGCAGGATGTGTATATTCGCACGGTATTCCCTGCTATTGTGGCTTTGGTGCTGTATGGCGGTACAATCATCGCTATCGGCACATTTGATCCGTGGTTTGCACTCTTGATGGCGGCGTATGTGTTCCTGCTCGTCTTTGTGCTTCCGATCGTGTCGCTGCTGTTTACCAAGCGTAAGAACCGGGAGATTAAGAATGAGCGTGCTGCTCTGTACCAAAAGCTGACTGACGCGGTGCTCGGTATGGGCGAGTGGTTCATTAGCGGCCGGCAGAAAGATTTCCTTACAGGATATGAACAAGACGAAGCCAGCGTTGACCGCACAGACCGGTCATTGAAGCGCTGGGGACGATTTCGCGGCTTTATCAGCCAGTGTGTGGTGGCAGCAATCGTATTGTCCATGGTGTATTGGTCGGGACAACAATATGCGGATGGCCACATAGATGTTACGCTCATTGCGGCGTTTGTGCTCGTTGTATTTCCACTTATGGATGCTTTCCTTCCAATCTCGGAAGCGGTCGAACGGATTCCGCAGTATGAGCAGTCCATAAACCGGCTGAATGGGATCAAGGAAGAAGTGCCTGATCACCTGCAAGGCGCAGGAAGTCAAGCTGGTATGACAAGGGATGAAGCAGCGGCTATCGCCCTTAACGGTGTTCACGTAAAGGTTGAAGATGTCTTCTTTGACTACGGAGAGCAGCGGTCCGGTGATCGGCCTACGGTAGGTGGACTTTCGCTGGACATTCCGCAAGGGGCGAAGATAGCTGTGATCGGACGCTCCGGAGCCGGCAAATCGACGCTGCTGAATTTGATCCAAGGAGTGCTCTCTCCAGTAGAGGGGCGCATTACGATGAATGGTACCGATGCTTATCAGTTTGGTGATGGTATGGCATCCGTAGTGTCTGTGCTGAACCAAAGTCCGCATCTGTTCGATACGACACTGGCGAACAATCTCCGGCTTGGCCGGATGAATGCGTCTGATGAAGACCTTCAGGATGCGGTTCGGAGAGCTCGGTTGAGTGACCTCGTGGACTCCTTGCCAGAGGGCTTTGAGACCCGGATGCAGGAAACCGGGCAGCGTTTCTCCGGCGGAGAACGGCAGCGTGTGGCGCTTGCCCGTATTTTACTGCAGGACACACCGGTTGTCATACTTGACGAACCGACCGTAGGGCTCGATCCGAAGACGGAGCGCGAGCTGCTGTCCACCATGTTCGCAAGTCTGAAGGGTAAGTCGCTGATCTGGGTGACACATCACCTGGTTGGTGTGGAGCAGATGGATGAAATTGTGTTTATGGAAGAGGGCTGCATCGTCATGCGTGGCACACATGCTGAATTGATGAAGCGTTATCCGCGCTATCGCCATTTGTATGAACTGGACCGTCCAGTTCAGCTGTAAACAAGTACAGTTGGCTTTAGCGGCGGAAGAATGAGGGCTGGGATGGCCAGAGGAAACTCTGGTTGATCCGAGCTCTTTTTTGTTTTAATCCCATGCCCTTTGGTGCTTCGGTACGTATTAGACTCATTCGACGTCCAACATTTTCCTTTCAACTGCTAATTATGCGATAATAAGACGATATGGAATATAAAGCCTTTTAGATACATGCAGAGGAGGACAATGAAAATGGATTACCGTATTGAAAAAGATACCCTGGGCGAGATCAAGGTGCCTGCGGATAAGCTATGGGCAGCTCAAACCCAGCGCAGTTTCGAAAATTTCCGAATCGGCACGGAACGGATGCCGATGGAGATTATCCGGGCCTTCGCCATTCTGAAGAAGAGTGCAGCTATTGCCAATGCTAAGCTTGGTAAGATGGATTGGGATAAAGCGGATGCCATTGCAGCAGCGGCGGATGAGATTTTGGCCGGGGAGCAGGATGAACATTTTCCGCTTGTCGTCTGGCAGACAGGCAGCGGCACCCAGTCCAACATGAATGTGAACGAAGTGATCGCAAGCCGTGGCAACCAGTTTCTGCAGGAAAAGGGGATAGCGCAATCCATCCACCCGAATGATGATGTCAATAAATCACAAAGCTCGAACGACACCTTTCCGACAGCCATGCATATGGCCGCATTGATTGCAGTGGAGGAGCAAGTTCTCCCCGCTCTACAGCGGCTGAAGCATACGTTAGCGGTGAAGAGTGATGAATATAAGGATTTGATCAAAATCGGCCGCACCCATCTTCAAGATGCGACTCCACTGACGCTGGGACAGGAAATCAGCGGTTGGCACCGGATGATGGAGAAGTGTGAGCTTATGATTGCTATGGCAATGGAGCCGCTGCGGGAGTTGGCAATCGGAGGTACAGCCGTCGGAACCGGAATTAACGCTCATCCGAGTTTCGGCGAAATGACAGCAACGGAGATTAGTGCCGAAACCGGCAAAAGCTTTTCTACTGCAAGTAACAAGTTCCATGCGTTGACAAGTCACGATGAGCTGGTGTTTGCGCACGGGGCGTTAAAGGCATTGGCCGCCGATCTGATGAAGATTGCGAACGATGTGCGCTGGCTGGCGAGCGGTCCCCGCTCAGGCATAGGCGAGCTGACCATTCCGGCGAACGAGCCGGGAAGCTCTATTATGCCGGGTAAAGTAAACCCGACCCAGAGCGAAGCGCTGACGATGGTCGTCT
Source organism: Paenibacillus uliginis N3/975 (assembly GCF_900177425.1). Lineage (NCBI taxonomy): Bacteria > Bacillati > Bacillota > Bacilli > Caryophanales > Paenibacillaceae > Paenibacillus > Paenibacillus uliginis. The sequence goes on from NZ_LT840184.1 coordinate 219,280, forward strand.
GTCAGGTGATGGGCAATGATGCGGCCATCGGCTTTGCAGCAAGCCAGGGCAATTTTGAGCTGAATGTGTTCAAACCGGTGATCATCTATAACTTCTTGCAGTCGGCACGACTGCTGGGGGACGCGATGGATTCGTTCGATCGGAATTGTGCGGTAGGGATTGAGGCTAACCTGGACGTGATCCGTGGCAACATGGAGCGTTCCCTTATGCTTGTCACCGCATTGAATCCTCACATCGGTTACGAGAATGCAGCGGCCATTGCCAAGAAGGCTCACAAGGAAGGTTTGACACTACGGGAGGCGGCACTTGAGAGCGGTTTGCTCTCTGGTGAGGATTTTGACCGGATTGTCCGTCCTGAAGAAATGATCCGGCCGAAAGAGTAAACCGGATTCTCCATACCGGAAAGGGTAATGTAAGCAGCAATATCCTATCGAGAGCCCAATTCACTACGGTGAAAATGGGTTCTTTGTTTGTCTGGGGACCACTGGTATAATAAGGTTTGGAAAATGGAACATGATTTTTTAAGTTCTAAATAAAGGAAGGATGCTAAATTGAAAAAACATCAGTGGGTTGCTACGTTTCTCTCTTTGATCTGCACCGGTCTTGGTATGTTCTATATCGGTACACCGGGTATGATTGTGGGCGGTATAATTCTTATGGCACTGCAGGGTGCCTCACTCTTTATTTTTTTTATGACGTTGGGATTTTTAGGACTAATCGTGGCTCCCGTGGCATTGGGAGTGCATATCGTTGGACTCATTATAACTGTGGTCTACTTTAATTACAGAACACCCAAGGATCCGTTTAAAGCTCAGAAGAGGCAGCGGCAGTTCTCCTCTCCATGGAAAATTGCGGTGCGTACGGTGATCGGTGCAGCTCTTTTTGTAGGGGCTATTTATGGCGGATACACTACGGGGTCGGAACCTTTCACCAAGAGTGGTGCGGAGAAACGGGTAGTTCAGGAGGCGGCCGAGAGCTATCTGAAGCAGAAATACAATGAATCATTTAAGGTAACGGATGTGAGATATACCTGGGCGACCGGCACTTATTATTTGAGGGCACATCCAGAGCAAAATCCTGAGCTGGTATTCCGGCTGGAGAGCAATGACGACAATCCTCCAGAAATATCGAATGAGAATTACTTGAATGAGTTGTGGGCGCTTCAGCTCAAGGAAATCCTGACACCTTTGGCTGATGAGTTATATCCACAGACTGCATTCCTAAGTACATGGGTGAACGTCGGTCATAACCAAACAGTTGAAAGAAACTATAGAAATCTAAATAGTGAGAATGGAGCAGCGGTCGGCAGCCAGCACGTTAGCCTGACTGTATTTGCGGATCTTACCGCAGATAACCTCTTAACGGAGCAGGAACGTGTGATGGAGTTGGTTCAGCGAATGCCGGAAGTGATGGTGGAAGGTAAGACGGGTATTCAAATTGATTATTATCCTTCTGAACTGAACACCCCTGGCAACGTGAAGAAGATTAATAAAGGTACCTTTGATGAAGGTTTTAATGGTGGCAAGCAGACTCACATCTTCAGGGTCGATGATATTTCGGAAATTACATCCGCCAATGACATTGAGATCAGAGATCTTAGTAAGGATTAGGTTTTTAAAGAAGACAGGAAATATTCCAAGCGTCTCATAACAGACAAAGGGGGTTCCCAGGTCAAAGGACCTTTTGGGGAACCCCTCTTTTTATTGCAGTCAAGCTAGGTTTGATTGCGGCGCGGGGGGATATTGCGTATCAGTGTCCTGACTCTGAACCACAAGGGCTACATGCTTATGGTCTGTTTAGAGTCGCGGTATAGCGACATTTTATTGACTAAGAACGTAATCAGGAATGAACAGAGTAGGCTGGCCGCCATAGAGATCAGAAAGCCAACCGTATTGTTCGAGGTTACTGGCCCGAGGAAGGAAGGGACATAGGCGGTTCCTCTCACTTCGAACATGCCAACTAGTAGACCGCCGAGACCGGCGGAAGCAATGGCTCCGACAAACACCAGCTTGTTCGAGAACATAAATGGATAGGCAGCTTCGACAAAGGTGCCGAAACCCATATTGATCGCGAAACCTGGGGCCGCAACAGCGGCTTCTCCCTTGTCGCGCGGAGCGATGATGTTGGCTAATGTTATACCTGCGGAAACCATCACGAGGCCTACCATATCGACGGCTCCAAGAAAGCTGTTGCTTGTCCGTTCCATCTCCAACAGCACGATTGGCAGAATGGCAGCATGATAGACACCGCCGATAATAGCAGGCCAGATCAGAATACCTGCGATCAGACCAGCGAAGGCCGGACTCCAGGAGACAAGCGTCTCTATCAGGTAACGGATCGATTCCCCTGCAGCCAGGGCAACAGGAGCAATCAGGAAATAAACGAACAAGCCGGCAATGAGTCCGGATACTCCCCCGGCCACAATGTTGACGGTAGTAGCAGGGAATCGCCATTCCACACACTTGCGGAATACATAGTGAACGATCAGACCGGCACCGATACCGCCGATCATGCCCCCAATGATGCCTCCCTCAACGGAGAGAACGCCCGCAACAATACCGGCGACAATGGAAACCTCATCAAGTTCTGAAATCTGCTTCGCGGCAATGACCGCAATGATAACCGGCAGTGCTTTAATCATCAGGTCAAATACAGCCGTAAGTTGGGACAGACCGGGGATTTTACTGGCCGCGAGTATCAATGCCATTCCGATAAAGCCAGGCAGCGAGGCCATCATGATTCCGCGGATATTGATTCGTTTCCAAGGCGAGGTGCCGGAAGCGGTACTGTCAGCAGATACAGCCGCGCCGCCAATGACCGGACGATAAGGCATCCTCCAATGCTTGCAGAGTGACGTGACAAACGCGACGGCACGGGTACGGTTCGTCGTGCCAGTCGTACCGGATGCAGAAATGACCTGTACGCCCTTGGATTGAAGCATGGCCATCGAGGTGCCCCCGGTTCCCGTGACCGGCACCTTGTGCCGTGCGGCTGCTTCAAATGCACGACGGTTGGTGTTCTCAGGATCGGCACTCATGACGATTATGCCTTCGATTTCACCGAGATCGATCTGTTCGGCGATTTCCTGGTCCAGCCGCTGAGCTGCCTGATTCACCTCTTTAAGAGTGCCCTCGGCAATGATGACGGGTGCTCTCTTAGAGATATTCCAGCTGTAAAGTGCGGCTCCTGTTGTATCTTTGGCTGAATCCATAGAAGTCTGTGCAGCGATAAACTGCAGCGCTATACACGTCAGCCCGGCGCTCTCCATTTGCAGTAATATTTCATCCAGCAGCTTTTGAGGTTCTTTTCCCCCCAGGTTATATAGGTTCCCCCCGCTGCTTCCAATAATTGCGATTTGTCGGTGCATTTCTATCGGCCTCCTATATCATCTGACCATAATATACTATATTACATTAGAGTTGCACTCTATTAAAGTATAAAAATATAAAGTTTTCATATTTTTATACCATTCAAAAAACGATGCCCTGTAGAGAAGGCTTCCTCTACAGGGCATCGTTATGTCTATTAGATTGTGCTTATTTTCCAATCTCTTCAGCAACAGCAGCTTCGGCTTCCTGCTGTTCCGCTGTTTCTTTGAGAATTTGCAGCTTGGTATACCGGTGTGTTTTCTTCTCGAGAACCGTAAAGGTCAAGTCACGGTAGGTCCAGCTGTCACCTTTGACGAGCTCGGAGTTATGACCGTACAGCCATCCGCCGATCGTGTCGAGCTCATCTGTGTTCAGATCGCAGAGCAGCAGATCATTTACACGATTGATGGATACCTTTCCGTCTACGATAAGACGGTTCGGTTCCGGTTGAACCAGATCGCGTTCTTCATCGTCATCGAATTCATCGCGGATCTCTCCGACGATTTCCTCCAAAATGTCCTCAATCGTAATCATACCGGAGGTACCGCCATATTCATCAATCAAGACGGCCATATGCGTACCTTCCTGCTGCATTTTCTTTAGCAGTTTCTTGATCGGAATGGCTTCCGATACAGTCATGGCCGGGTGAATAAGTTTGGAAAGATCGATATTGGAATTGTCATCGAACTCCAAGAAGAACTGCTTCGTGTTCACCATGCCGACAACCTGATCCTTATCCCCGCGAACAACCGGGAATCGGGTATATTGTTCTCTTTTAATAATCTGCAGGTTAGCTGCAAGAGGTTTATCTACATAAAGACATACCATATCGGTACGAGGCACCATAATTTCTTTAGCTAGCAAATCGTCAAAGGCAAAGATGTTGCTAACATAGCCATATTCGCTTTGGTTGATCTTACCGCTCTCATAGCTTTCACTAAGGATCATCCGCAGTTCCTCTTCCGAGTGGGCTTCCTCATGCTCACTGGCCGGGTGAAGGCCGAAAATACGGACGAGGCCGTTCGCGGATCCGTTCAAAAGCCAGATGAACGGATACATGATGCGGTAAAACCATATGATAGGTTTGGCTGTCATGAGTGTGACTTGCTCGGCTTTTTGGATAGCCCATGTTTTAGGAGCAAGCTCACCAATAACGACGTGAATATATGTCATAAAGATAAACGCAAACAAGAATGACATGGCTCCTGAGAGCTCGACAGGCAGTCCAAGTGCGTCAAATATCGGGTGGAATATGGCCTCAAACGTGCTTTCGCCCAAATAACCGAGGCCGAGAGCTGTAATGGTAATACCCAGCTGACAGGCAGATAAATATCCGTCAAGATTGGTAATCACTTTTTTTGCAGCCAGGGAGTTTTTGCGTCCCTCAAGCACGAGTTGGTCGATTCGGCTGGTACGAATTTTTACAATAGCAAATTCCGTCATAACGAAAAACGCTGTAAAAGCAATAAGAAGTGCTACTAAAAATAAATTGAAGCCTATACTACTACCATCCAATCAAAACACATCCTTTTCTTTTCTGGTCCGAATTTGTTTTCAATAGCTTACTACAAAGCAAGATGCAAATATGCATTACCATCAACATAATTCGACCTGAATTTTAAAGGTTCAAGCAGCATGTGCTTTAAAATCAGAAAAATATGAGCAGTCTGTAGACTGAATTTGGTCAAACGGGTGGATATCAGATACATTTGGCGCGGTGCAGCAGACAGAATCCGTTCCGGTACGGGACCGGTCGGTATCGGAGCTGGTGCGACGCGACTGCTCTTAGCCAGTGCCAATTCCTGTGATGGAACAGCGGATTTGGATTTATCCTCCCCACTAATGGGAGTAAATGAAGCCAAAACACTCAAGCCAAGTGCCACATACACGAATCTGCTTATCCTTCGTATGGGGTCCAATTCGTATGTCTCACTCCTATTAACTTAATGGGCGTTACCTTGTAATAAACTTTAATATTGTCGTTTGACTATATTATTCGTAATATATTTATAAAAAGAAAAACCATGCTGAAAAAAAGGTATATGTTATCTATAATAAGAAAAAGTAAGTGCACATGTCAAATGGCGCCATATGGAGAGCTTCTAATCAACCATTTTGGCATGTGGACGAAAAGGAGATCACGATGGAAATTCATTTCAAACGAGCAAGTGAAATTCCCGCAGATAAGTTGCTGGATATTTGGAACGCGTCTTTTGAGGATTATCTGGTCAATATGAGTATGGGACTGAATCTGTTTATTCGCCGCGCGGCCTTTGAGGAATTGGACTTCGAGGGTTCCGTTGTCATGTATGTGGATGATGAGCCCGCTGGATTAACGATGAACGGTTACCGGAAGTATGGGGAAGAGTGGAAAGTGTGGAATGGGGGCACCGGTATCGTTAAATCCCGGCGAGGCCAGGGGTTGGGGCGACATTTGATCGAAGCAAGCCTGAATACATACAGAACACGCGGTGTGAACACTGCTTTGCTGGAGGTTTTTGTACAAAATGAACCGGCTGTACGCCTCTATAAATCATGCGGCTACGAAGAAATTGAAAGACTTCGTTTCATGTCTTGTGATGAAGATTTGGAAGCTTCCATATTCGGTAGCGATGATCCGGGATTTCGCTATAAGACAGGAGTTCCTTCGGAAGTTGGCGCTTTGGATTTCTATGATCATAGCGGCCCGTGGCAGACGCATTGGCAGTGTCTTAAGGGAGGGCAGTCCTTGATTCTGTCGAATGGGCTGACCCCACTCGGATATGCTCTTTACCGTAATGACTTTGATGAGGCCGGCAAGCATGTGTCGGTAGTTGTAACGAATATCGGCGTTCATCCGGATGTGGAGAACCCGGAAGACGTCTTGAAGGCGCTCCTTCGTTATGTGATGAAGCCGGAAGAGCAGGGGCTGAAGCGCCATGCTAACCATGTGCGTTCGACTCGGCCGCTTCTTGGCAGTCTTCTGGATCAGGCCGGATTTACAAACACCTTTGAGCTGCTGCATATGAAGCAGGATATGCACAGGTGACAAAAAACAAGGGGCGTCTCTACAGGTCATCAAGACCTTGGAGATGCCCCTTACTTATTTATTTACTGCTGTGTTCCGGTAATTGCCGCAAGTAGCTATCCGATAGATGAAGCAGCTTAAGCGCCCGGTCAAACTCGTCTTTGGAAGCTTTTGTTGCCTCCTGTGAGGTGTGCGGCAACGGGTGGAGAGTGCCGTCCTCAAAAGTGTTGCCTGGCATAAACAAGGTTGTATTGTTAATGAACGTCCCGGAAGGCAGGTAATAGCGTTCCGGTAGCAGGTTGTAATCCTTTTGGTTCAATAGATCCTGGCCAAAGTGCAGCTGATCATCTAGTGATATGCCAGTCAGGTTGGCGATCGTTGGTAAAATGTCCACCTGGCCGCCGATTGGTTCCATAACTTCAGGCTCGATGTATCCTTCGCTATGGATCATAAGCGGAATGTTGATCATGTCAGCAGACACATAATCACGGCCGTATATTTCTTTCATAAGTTCTTTATCTTTATTATCCAACGAATAAATCGGCAGACCTAAATGGTCTCCGTATACGATGACGAGACTGTTGTCCCAGATGCCGTCTTTTTTGAGTAGCTCGATAAACTGGCCCAGTGCGTAGTCCGCGTAGTTCTGAGAGCGGATATAATCGCCTACAAAGGTCCCTTCATATCGCTCCGGCAGCGTCATCTTATACTTGGATTCGGGAATCGTAAACGGATGATGGGCGGTCATGGATAGGACATGGGCATAAAAGGGATTGCCGGACTCGCTCATTTTTTTAAGCTGTTCCGCTGTTTTTGTATATAACACCTCATCGGAGGAGCCGAAAAATACTTTATCGGGCTCACCGAAGAAATCTTTATCGTAATATTGATCAAACCCGAGTGCCTTATACAGCTCACCGCGGTTCCAGAACTCTACAACATTCGTATGGAATGTAGCGGACTGATAGCCGTCCTTCTTCAGCATCTTAGGCAGGCTTGGCAGCTGCCTGTCCGCATAGTGCTGGGCGGCTGCTCCGCGCGGTGGGATATAAAAGGACGTATTTACAACAAATTCAGCATCGGACGTATTGCCTTGACCGACGTTTTGAAAGAAATTCGGGAAATAAAGGCTTTCATTAGCCAGCTTGTTCATAACCGGTGTAACTTCCTGACCGTCCAGTTTCAAATTTATTAAGAATTGCTGGAATGATTCCATCTGGATGATGATGACGTTCTTTCCTTCAGCAACCCCCTGATATGCGGGAGTGGATACGGGAGTAATTCCTTTTAGTTTATTGACTTCGTCCTGGTTAATGGACTTGGCGTCTGCCAGCTCCGTATCATCCTTCTGGAAGATGGTGTAGGCCTCATAATTGAGAATTCCCATCTCCTGTGCTTTGACAGTTTCATTCATGCTGGCACGGTTAGGGAGAATTTGGAACAGACAGATGACTAGGGAAATGACGAACATCGTCGACGCAAAGGAACGTCTCCCTTTTTTCGAATGTTTCTGTTTCCAGGTCTTGATCCGGTCGCTTCTCCAGAAGAGAACGAACAGCACGATAATGTCTGTGAAGATCAGCAGAAAATACGGGTCCATGAGTGAGAAAACACTGTTGCTGACTGCAGTCACCTGATTTACCTGCTCCAGAGCATGATAGGTTACGATGACACCGTAATATTTATAGTACATAATGGCTGCGAAAAAAATTGCGGTAAGGAGCAGGTTTACGGTCATGTAAGCTGCCATCTTGCGTTTGGAAGCGAACCATTCGATCAGGCTGAACACTAACCAGATGAAGGGGATCTCGGTAATAAGCGGACGCCAAGGTATTATATCATCAAAGATTACCATCCAAGCCAGGTAGCTTTTAAGCAGCATAATGACTGAGAAAAAAATAAATGGTCTTGTAATCGTTAACCGAAACCGGTTCGATGCGAACACCAGTACCGCCTTCCTTTCAATCCGCAAGGGGGCTGATGGATTCAACACAACCTCGCGTTTTCTTATAATTTTTGTAAAAGGATGAACAAAATCATTATGCCTTCTATTGCACATGGTTGTCAAAGACACAGGGCACACGTTCACGATTTCATCCAACAAAAATATAGATTAAACAAAAAAAACCGGCTTAGAAAGCCGGTGGAGGAAAACTTGTTGAATATGGTTAGAACAGAAATGACATTAAGATCGGTGCAGCACCGAGTGTGAACAGCGCGGCGAGTATCATGGAGATACTTGAAATGGTCCCTGAAAGGGAACTGAACTCGAACGCTTTGGAGGTACCCGTACCGTGAGCACTTGTTCCAAACAAGATCCCGCGGGCGATATCGCCCTTGATCCTAAACACTTTCATAACGGACGGGCCGACCATGGAGCCGAGGATACCGGTCATAATGACGAATACGGCCGTCATGTTCGGAACACCACCAATCACTTGGGAAACGTTCATAGCAATCGGGGTGGTAATAGATCTCGGTACGAGGCTGGTCGTCAGGGAGCTGCTTAGATGCAGCCATTTGGCAAAAAAGGCTGACGATATGATCGCCATAACCGATCCGGAGACGACACTGACCATAATTTCGGCCGCGTGTTTTTTGAGTGTCTGAAAATTTTTATATAGGGGTACAGCAAAAGCTACCGTTGCCGGCTGCAGTAGATCGCTGAGCCACCCAGCTCCTTCGTTATAAGCTTCATAGGAAACCCCGGTCTGCGTCAAAATGATAATAATGGCGATTGGGGTGATCAGGAGCGGAGATAAATACACTTTTGATTTTCGTTGATACAGCTTTTTGGCAGCCCAGTAAATGATTGCAGTCAGGGGGAGGCCAAACCATGCCAGCCAGGATAATGTCATGGGTTCTTCCGCTCCTTTCGTCTGGATATAAGTGTAGCCATCAGCCCGGAGCTGACCATAACGGTCACCGTGCTAAGTAATACGACAGCGAGTATTTGAATCCCGTCGCTCTTAAGCATCGGGAAATAGTTCATGACACCAACAGCAGCCGGAATAAAGAACAGTAACAGTTCAGCAAGCAGCCAGCTGGCTCCAAGCTCAATCCATTCCAGGCGGATCACTTTGGTTTCTAGCAAAATAAACACGAGTGCAATACCTAAAATGCTGCCAGGTATGCTTAGATTAAGCAGTCCGGCCAGTTTATCCATGAGTATAGAGATAAGCATGAAACCGGCCACTTGGAGACTTCCTTTGATGATTTGTTTCACGACCGGTCTCTCCTTTCTTTTCATCGTTAATGAAAATTTTACAACAATAACTTTCATAGGTAAAATGCATATATCGAATCAATGTCATTCCATTTAGTAATACATGACATGTAGAGGGGGCTTTTTTTTGGACATCCGGCATTTACAGTACTTTTTGGAAGTAGCGCGTCTTCGCAGCTTTACTAAAGCAGCAGAGATGTTGTACATAACCCAACCGACGATCAGCAAGACGATTAGAAATATGGAGGATGAGTGGGGAGTTACCCTCTTTCATCGGCAGGGAAGGGGTATCGAGCTTACCGATGCGGGCCGGATTATGTATCAGCAGGCACAACAAATGGTTGAGGCCTTTCAGCGGGTTTCGGACGAGCTTGAGGATCTGATGAATTTGAAGCGGGGACATTTAAGAATCGGACTACCGCCAATGATCGGTTCCAGCTTTTTTCCGGAAGTGATCGGGCAGTTTCATCATAAGTACCCACAGATTACGATCCAGCTCATTGAGGATGGAGCCAAGAAAGTGGAAGCGGACGTGGAGAGCGGGCAGACCGACATTGGCGTTGCCGTGCTGCCGGTAAACGAGGAAGTGTTTCACTATTATTCGTTCATTCAGGAGAATTTACTTCTTCTGCTCCATCCGTCTCACCGGCTTGCTGGACGTGATTCGGTTTCCCTTGTGGAGCTGGCGGATGAGCCCTTTGTATTGTTTCGAGAGGACTTTACACTGCATGACCGGATTATCCGGGAGTGCATCGGAGCGGGATTTGAGCCGCATGTCGTATACGAAAGCTCGCAGTGGGATTTAATCAGCGGGATGGTTGCGGCCAATCTGGGCATTGCGTTGCTACCGGAGACAATATGCAGAGAAATCGATGCTTCGCGTGTCACGATCCTTCCATTAGATAATCCGTCCATACCATGGCAGCTCGGCATGGTATGGCGCAAGGATCGGTACTTGTCCTTTGCCGCCAGAGAGTGGATTTCATTTACCCGCTCCCTGCTTGGGGAGAAAGGGTAAGAGGAAGGCTCAAGAAGCCTTCTCGCCTTCAATAGGCGGGGAGGTTTCTTTTGTTATGAGCATGAAAAACTGTAGTAAATGAGAATATCTAGATGTTCATACATTTTGATGCGATGGATATAATATCCATAGTAAAGAACGTAGCGACTCGATTTATTTTGCAAAGGAGATGAATGCAGTGAAAGATCAGGAGTTTACAGAAGGTGGTCGGCAGTTGGATCAGGACCGGGAGAGCTATTCCCGAAATGCCGGGGAAACGGAGCAGCACAACACACTGACAGACCGTCAGGGCCATCCGATTCATGATAACCAAAATGTGAGAACGGTTGGTAACCGCGGTCCTATGACACTGGAGAACTACCATTTTCTTGAGAAAATCACTCACTTCGACCGGGAGCGTATACCGGAGCGTGTCGTTCATGCCAGAGGTGCAGGCGCGCATGGCTACTTTGAGGCATACGGCAAAGCGGGTGACGAACCGGTCTCGAAATATACCCGGGCAAAACTGTTCCAAACGCCAGGTAAGCGTACCCCGGTGTTTGTTCGTTTCTCAACCGTGGTTCACGGCTCGGGTTCTCCAGAAACACTTCGCGATCCTCGTGGCTTTGCTGTAAAGTTTTATACGGAGGAAGGCAACTGGGATCTGGTGGGTAACAACCTGAAAATCTTTTTTATACGCGATCCGTTGAAGTTCCCGGATATGGTGCATGCATTCAAGCCGGATCCGGTGTCGAACGTTCCCGGACCGGTCGGCATGTTCGACTTCGTCTCCCGATCACCGGAAGCGACACATATGATTACATTTGTGTTCTCCCCTTGGGGGATTCCGGCAAACTATCGTCAAATGCAGGGCTCCGGTGTAAATACATATAAGTGGGTGAATGCGGAAGGTACCGGAGTTCTGGTGAAGTATCACTGGGAGCCAATCAAGCAGGGCATCAAAAACCTGACCCAGAAGGAAGCAAATGAAATTCAGGGAATGAACGACAGTCATGCGACACAGGACCTGTACGAGGCGATTGAGCGCGGTGATTATCCGGAATGGGAACTGTGCGTTCAAATTATGAGTGATGACGACCATCCGGAGCTGGAGTTTGATCCGCTGGATCCGACAAAGTTGTGGCCTGCCGATCAGTTCCCCTTCCTTAAAGTAGGGAAAATGGTGCTTGACCGTAATCCAGAAAATTATTACAACGAGGTGGAACAGGCCGCCTTCGGTACAGGTGTGTTGGTGGACGGACTGGACTTCTCGGACGACAAGCTGCTTCAGGGCCGAACGTTCTCCTATTCCGATACCCAGCGTCACCGGGTAGGGACGAATTATTTGCAACTGCCGATCAATGCTCCGAAAAAAAGGGTGGCGACGAACCAACGAGGCGGTCAAATGCAATATTTTGTAGATAAAGCACCGGGTCAAAGCCCGCATGTGGATTACGAGCCGTCCATGACGGACGGTTTGAAGGAAGCCCAGCAGACAGCGAAGCCGCATCAGCCGAACTATCATGCCAATCTCGTTCGCGAGAAGATTGATCGTCCGCTCGACTTTAAGCAGGCTGGAGATACGTATCGGGCATTTGAGAACTGGGAGCGGGATGAGCTGATCAGCAACCTGGTCGCTGCCTTGATCCAGTGTGATACCCGCATTCAGGAGGTAATGGTGGAATACTTCACGAATGCGGATGAAGAATACGGAAGACGGGTAAGAGAAGGTCTTGATCAAGCCAAGAAAGATCGCGGTAGTGACGCTAGCAAGAGCATACGGGATGAAGCGGTGCAGGATGCCGAGAGAAAAAGTCACGATGCTGATCCGTACTAAACAACAAAATATGAACGCCGCTCGCAGATACGATGGTCGGGCGGCGTTTTTTCTTTGCTGAGAGCGGAGTTGAAGTGCTAATATATATATTCTAAGAAGCCTATTGACAGTAAAGTATATTACATAAATAAGAAAGTGGTGGTCGAAAGATGACGATACAAGTGGGTATTATTGGTTATGGATTATCCGGCTCTACTTTTCATGCGCCTCTTCTTACGAGCATACCGGATTATCGAATCCGGGCAGTCGTATCTTCTAATCCAGATAAAGTAAGAAAGGATCTTCCCAGCACCAAGGTAGTTAGTCATGTGGATGAGCTGCTGCAGGATGAAGAAATTGCGGTTGTGGTGGTGGCCAGCCCGAATGCGACCCATTTTGAATACGCTCAAAAGGCAATCGAAGCCGGAAAGCATGTGGTTGTAGAGAAGCCGTTCACAGTCACTTCAGAGGAAGCGGACACCCTGATCCGTCTTGCACAGGAAAAAGGGGTTCTACTGACGGTGTACCATAATCGCCGCTGGGACAATGATTTTCTCACAGTGCGCAACTTGCTGGAAACCGGAGCCTTGGGCAAGCTTTCCGTGTATCAAGTGCATCACAACAGATACCGTCCGCTGGTTCAGCAGCGGTGGAAAGAACAGCAAGGACCTGGAGCGGGAGAGTTGTACAATTTGGGCTCTCACCTGATCGACCAGGCTCTGTTCCTGTTCGGTAAGCCGAAGACCGTATGGGCTGATATACGTGCTGAACGCGAGGGGTCGGAAGTTACGGACTATTTTCATCTTGTATTCGGATATGAGAAGTACCGTGTTATTTTGCATTCCGGCTCTCTCGTTCGGCAGGCAGGACCGCGGTTTGAGCTGCACGGGGATAAAGGCAGTTTCCTGAAGTATGGGCAGGATCCGCAGGAATCGCAGCTGAAGCAGGGAATGCACCCTGGCGATAGCGGGTGGGGAGAAGACCAGCCGGATCAGTACGGCGAGTTGGCAACGGAACTTAGCGGATTGGCTGTTCAGGGTGAAATCGAGACCCTGCCGGGAAGATATCAGGCATTCTATCAGGGCCTTGCTGAAGCGATTTTGGAAGGATCTGAGGTGCCAGTGAAGCCCGAGGATGCACGCGACACGATTTCCATGATCGAGTATGCCATAGAGAGCCATCGAAAGGGCTCCATAATCACCGTGTCCTGATCGGGCACATAAGTTTCCTCTGTTCGTGGGATAGTATGCTGTAATAGCCCTGTCATGACAAGTGACGGTGGGCGACCGACTATACCACGGAGAAGGAGAGTACAAAAGCATGAATAAACGTTGCGTTCTTCGAGTGACGTCTATAATTACGTTGTGTTTTGCACTACTGTTGACGTTTTCGCTCTCGGCTTTCGCATCGGGCAGCGGGCCTTTCCATTTCGGCTTTAAGCGAAGTGTGAACGGTAAGCTTCCGTCTATTGATCAGGAGGGCTTTAAAGAGCTCCTTAAGAAGCATGGCGCTGTCTTTATGGGAGATTCCAGCAAGAAAGAATTGTACATGACGTTTGATAACGGGTATGAAAATGGATTTACCGCGGGAATTCTGGATACGCTGAAAGCCAAAAAGGTGCCAGCAACCTTTTTTGTAACGGGCCATTATGTTAAGACGCAGACAGAACTTCTGAAACGGATGACAGCGGAGGGGCATATTATCGGTAACCATTCCTGGAGTCATCCAGACGTGTCCACGATTTCAGCGGAAAAGCTGACGGAGGAGCTCGATCGGGTAAAGACCGAGGTTACTAATGTAACTGGGCAAAAAGAGATGAAATACCTCCGGACACCGCGCGGAATTTTTAACGAGCGCTCTCTAGCCGTGAGCAAGGAGCTGGGTTATACGAATGTGTTCTGGTCGCTCGCTTACAAAGACTGGGACGTAAACGCCCAGCGCGGCTCCCAGTATGCTTATGAGAAAGTGACAGCGCAGCTCCACCCTGGTGCCGTCATGCTGCTCCATTCCATCTCCCGCGACAATGCGGAGGCGCTCGGTCGTATTATTGATGAAGCCCGGAAACAGGGCTACGAGTTTAAAAGCCTGGACGATATGGAGATAAAAGCGCCGTAACAGCATATATTTAGAGCGAGCACATTTCATGGCATATTATCAGTCATGAAATGTGCTCGTTTTATTTGCATTTTGCACCTCAGGAACGGATGTTTGGTATAATACGGACCAGAAGATTGTGTTCAAAAGGAGACCGCATATGCCTCATACCATTCAAATATCCGTAAGGCCGCTGGTAGAGTATGTCTTTCGCAGCGGAAGCATTACCTCCGGCTTTCGGACGGCGACAACGCTGACCGAGGGAACGAGAGCACATCAGCAGATCCAGCGAGAATACGGAGAACAGGATCAGAAAGAGGTCCATCTGGAAGCCGAAATTCCTTACGAGGATCTGATATTTGCTGTAGAAGGGCGCTGTGACGGCCTTATTGTGGGAGAGGGACCGGTCATGATTGACGAGATCAAGTCCACCTCCGGTAACCTTGACGACATCGGAGAGGATTCTTATCCGGTTCACTGGGCTCAGGCAAAAATGTATGCTTACATGTATGCCAAGCAGCACGGTGACGAGGAAATGGCCGTTCAGCTGACGTATTTTCAAATACCAGTCGGGAATATAAAAAGGTTCCAGCGTACTTTCGGCTTTGAAGAGCTGGAACGTTTTGCATTGGAGGTAGCGGAGGCTTATGCACCTTACGCTACCCTTCTGCGTGAGCATGCCAAGCGGAGGAACGCGAGTATACGTGATCTCGCATTTCCATTTCCCGCTTACCGGACAGGCCAGCGCAAGCTGATGGGCGCCGTATATAAGAGCATCGGAGAAGGCCGGCGTTTATTCGCCAAGGCTCCAACCGGCATCGGCAAGACGATTTCCACGCTATTCCCTTCTATTAAGGCAATGATGGAAGGAACCGTACAGCGGATCTTTTATCTCACTGCCAAAACGATTACCCGGACGGCGGCAGAGGAAGCCGTAGCACTCATGCAGTCCGGGGGATTGCATATGCATACTGTGACACTAACGGCGAAAGACAAAATTTGCTTTGGCGCGGAGGAAGGATGCGGACAAGAATCCTGTGTTTTTTCCGAGGGCTATTATGACCGCATCAACGGGGCAATACTGGACCTTTTGCAGCACGAGACGTCGATTACGCGCCCGGTCGTTGAGGCTTACGCACGTAAGCACCGGGTCTGCCCATTCGAATTCTCGCTAGATGCCGCTTATGCAGCTGACGCCGTTATCTGTGACTATAATTACGTGTTTGACCCGCGCGTCTCGTTCAAACGGATGCCGGAAGAGGTCAAGAAGCGGAGCGTACTTCTGGTGGATGAAGCTCACAATTTGGTGGACCGGGCACGTGGGATGTTCTCGGCAGAACTCAGAAAATCCATGTTTCTGGAAATTCAGCGAACCTTTAAGGAGATTAATCCGGGACTCTATCAAGCGGCGAAGACGGTAAACAACCGCTTTATTGTGTTCCGCAAGGTCAGCAACGAAGAAGAACGTATTGTGGGATCGCATCAGCCAGAGATGATGGATGAGCTGTTGGAGGACTTTGTCCTGCATGCCGAAGCCGAGCTGATGACCGGAAAAGGCGGGGAAGAGGTGGAGCAGCTGCTGGAGTGTTATTTTGCCGCTCAGGCTTATTTACGAATCTCCAAGCTATATGACGATCGGTTTGTAACTTATGCGGAAATGGACGGCAATGAGGTGTTCTTGAAGCTGTTCTGCCTGGACCCCTCGTTTTTGCTCCAACAGGCCGGGAAGAACTACCGCAGCACGGTGCTGTTCTCAGCGACCTTAACCCCGCTAATGTATTACAGGGACATGCTCGGAGCGGAGGAAGAGGACTACAGTCTCTCCATTCCGTCACCGTTCTCCCATGAACAGCTAGATGTCCGGTTGATGCCTACTTCTACCCGATACAAAGATAGGGATCGCAACAAGGACGCTATTGTCAATATGTTGGATAAGTTGGTGAAAGAAAAACCGGTCAATACGCTGGTATTTTTGCCTTCGTATCCGTACATGCAGGCTGTGTATGATGGCTTTACGGTGTTAAACCCAGGGGCGCGGACGCTGATTCAGGGTCACGCGATGCGGGAGGATGAGCGGGAGTCTTTCCTGGACTCCTTTCAAGCGGATGCCGAAGTGCCGTTGATCGGCTTCGCTGTGATGGGCGGTATTTTCTCGGAGGGGATTGACCTAAAAGGGGATCGGCTGGCCAGCGTCGTTGTTGTCGGCGTCGGGCTGCCTCAACTGTCCTTCGAGAATGATATTATCAAGGAGTATTTCGACCGTAATGAGAAAAACGGCTACGACTATGCTTATGTGTATCCCGGCATGAACAAGGTATTGCAGGCCGGGGGTAGGCTGATTCGTTCCGAAGAGGACCGGGGAACACTCGTATTGGTTGACGACCGTTTTCAGAATCGTCAGTACCATGCTCTTCTGCCGGAGGAGTGGCGGTATTACCGTAGGATATAACATCTGTTTTGAAGTGGTAAATGTTGACACATGGGGATGCCGGATCTATAATACGGATATACTTTTGAGAAAAGGAGGCTGATGTTAATGAAAAACTTGATGAAACGTATGTACACGTTAGCGTTGGTCTCTACGGACGGGGAAAGATAGTCGTTTAATTCGTGCCCTTGCGACGATGAAGGCAGGCATGAATTCTGATGACGGGCCGCAGGAGACCTTACACGGTTTCTCGCGGTTTTTTTCATTTCTAAGGTCGTCCTCTTTATCATGTGTGTGATTGATGAAGGGGACAGCTGCCTTGTGGAAAGCAAACCGCAGACAACATTCTGCGGTTTTTTTGAATTATAAGAGAGTATAAATTTGGAATTTTATACTTGGCTTATATTTCTCGAAGAAACGCCGCAGCCCTTAAAAAAGGACACTGAGGGCGTTTCTTCTTGCGTTTAACTATACCAATTGGATAAAGGGGTTATCGGCTTGAATCGTGAAACAGTAGAATTAACGAAGTATGGATGGAATCAACATTGGCAATCACTTATGGACAGTATGCAGGACCCTAATAAGCCGCTTGTTCCCGGCCGGGTTACAGCTCAATATTCTAAACAGTACCGAATCATAACGGAAACAGGGGAGAAAACTGCCGCAGTTACAGGGAAATATGAATACGAAGCATTAAGCCGCAGTGATTTTCCTGCCGTTGGGGACTGGATACTCGTAGAGCCTCTGCAGGGAGAGGCGAGAGCGGTCATTCACAGGCTTCTTCCGCGGGCCACGGCCATGACTCGTAAAGAAGCCGGGAGTGTGCCGGATGAACAGGTTATTGCGGCTAACACGGACACCGTATTTATTGTCAGCGCGCTGAATCAGGATTTTAACGTTCGAAAAATTGAGCGGTACCTGATCGCAGTATGGGAAAGCGGATCACAGCCTGTGGTGCTGCTAACAAAGGCAGACTTGTGTGATGACCCCGATGAATATGTATCACAGGTTGTATCTTCAGCGCCGGGCGTACCTGTACACGCGGTAAGCTCCGTGCTGGATCAGGGGAAAGAAGATATCTCACCGTACCTCATGCCTGGACATACGGTTGCGATTACCGGTTCCTCCGGCGCAGGTAAATCTACATTGCTCAACTGGCTTTCCGGCGAGGAGATCCAACGTGTTCAGGGTATTCGGGAAGAGGATGCCAGAGGAAGGCATACTACGACGCATCGGGAGCTTTTCCTCCTGCCAGGGGGAGCCATTATGGTGGACACACCGGGGATGCGGGAGCTTCAGCTGTGGGACTCAGCAGGTGGCTGGGGGGAGACGTTCTCGGACATTGAAGAGCTTGCCGGACTGTGCCGTTTCCATGACTGTCGCCATGAATCGGAAGCCGGCTGTGCCGTCCAGCAAGCGCTTGATGATGGAACGCTGGACCCGGGGCGCTTTACCAACTATAAGAAAACGGAAAAAGAGCTCGCATACCTCGCTAAGAAGGAGAACAGCGCTTCGAAGCGACAAAAAGAACATGGGCGGCCCCATTCATCTAAATCCCGGAGGGATAGAAGAGCAGGCGGATATTCTTTCTCGAATGACGGTTATGATTACGATTGATCGTTAAGGTATCGCTTTGACTTTAACCATTTTCAGTTGTATATTTGGGTCGCTTAATTAATAGGCATATTATCGATTTATGTCGAGAGAGAGGTGCGTCATGTCAGAGACAGACAAACGGCAAGCTTGCGGCTTCGCTAGCGAAGGGGATTCCAACCAAGAGGAGAAAGCTTTTGGCAGCGACGCTGCTGGAAGGCTTATGCATATCTTCAGTCTGTTCCGCAAGAAGAAGTGGGACCAAATATCGATTTCTGGATATACATCCGGTGAGATTAAGGTCCTGATGACGCTGAAATATAAGGAAAAATCTGATGCGGAGCAGGGTTTCGAGGAACGGTCTGAGGGTGGTCAAGGCCTCAAAGTGTCCGAGATCAGCAATTACATGCGGGTAACTTCACCGACGATCACCCAATTTATCAACGGATTAGAGGGAAAGGGTCTCGTAGAGCGTGTCATGGATGAGAAGGACAGACGCGCGATCCGTGTCAAACTGACGGGTGAAGGAGAGGAAATCGTCCGTCAGGCGCATGAGGCGTTCAAGGTGAATTTCAGAGGCCTGGTCGCACATTTGGGAGAAGTGGAAAGCGATGAGCTAACCCGGCTGTTAACGAAGGTATACCAATATATGAGTGAGACTGAAATCAAGTTGAACTCGTCAGAGACGAAGAAACAATAGAGGGGATGGCCAGTTCAGCGCTACACACGAAGTAGGCTAACCTAACACGAAAAAAACCACCGTAGGGTGGTTTTTTTGTTCACCATTTTGCAAAATTCGATTCCAGTGTTTCATGGATCATATATTGATGAAGAAGAAGTTCGTTTGGATCAATATACTGCGACCAGATCGGAGAAAGCTCCATATAAGCCGCCGGCATTCCGGTACTGCTGCTTCAGCTGGTCTGCACTTCCAGAATACCGGACCTGGCCGGCATCTAGAAAGATGACCTGATCAGCCGTCTGTTCTGCAACATTTAACTGGTGAGTGGAGAACACGATGGTCTGTCCTTCCTTCGCGTTTTGTCGCACAAGAGCAGAGAAGGAATCCATCCAGAACGGGTCAAGCCCGTTGGTGGGCTCATCCAGAATAAGCAAAGGGGGCTTGGCCAGCATGGCCTGGGCAAACAGCAGCCGTTGACGCATTCCTTTGGAGTAGGCCGACACTTTCTTATGCCCGAACTCCTTAAGTCCGGTCATCTGAAGCAACTCCGTGACCCTCTCTTTGGGTGCGTTTCTTAAGGAGGCGTAGAACTGTAGTGTCTCCTGAGCGGTTAGGGCATCCCCAAACTGAAAATCATCCGGCATATAGCCGATGCTGTCCGCATAGGTTTTCCGGTCTTTAGCCCACTGCAACCCGTTTACCCGGATGGTTCCTGCAGTGGGCTTAACTATGCCGGTTATCATTCGAAGAATGGTACTTTTCCCGGCACCGTTACCGCCGCATAGGGCGAGCACATCGCCGGGCTCCAGAGAGAAGCTGATAGGCTGGACAATGGTCTGTGTCTTGATTGATTTGGTCACCTCTTCGAGCTGAAGCACCTTGTCAGACATGTCTTCTCCCCCTCTCAAGCATAAATACAGCAGCCAAGAACATAACGACTATCCACACAATACATACGAACAAAAAAGTGACGGTTCCCTCAGGCTGATACATCCAATTAACCCATTTATAATATTCCGGCCCAAGGACTGAACCGCCGCCTAGTTTAATGACCAGAAAGAGCCGGGAAATCTCTGCCGGGTTTAAGAACTCAAGCAGAAGGAGTAGCGGTTTGATCAGCGTGTACGGAACCAGGCCTAGCACGGCAATAAGCAGGGTTGGCCAGCCCAGAACGAAGAAGAACCAGATAGCTACACTGTAAGTTAACGCTTGCCAGCGGTTTTTGCATAGGGTCCCGATAAACATAGCCGCGCCGAGAAACAGAAGAACAAGCAGCACAGAGAACATGAGAAACAGCATAAACGATTTCCATGTATAGGAATGGGTAACCAACGAGCTGATGATCCCAGATAAGCCGAATCCAATAAATACGATGATGAGCAGAACATACGTCATTCCCGTGAATTTTCCCATCAGATAGGCGGATGAACTCAGGGGATACGTCGACAATAGCTGCCAACCGCCTTCTTCTTTCTCCGCCGTAATAGAGAAGGAACCAAGTAACAGCGTCATGAGTGGGAGCAGGTAAAGAATCAGGTTGATCATCGCACCGGTCGTTCCGGAATAATCTACAGTTCCCTGCTGGGACTGTATGGCCAGGAGTGCCAGACTAAACAGGGCGAACAGGACCATGAAGGAATAAGACCAAGGGTTTCGAAAGCCAAGCTTGATTTCGCGTAGGGCGATCACCCTTATGGCGCGCATATCAGGGAATTCCTCATCTTATTTATGTTCCTTGTGTCCCGGGCTATCGTCTTTTCCCTCATGCTCCTGATCCTCATGAGCTTCACCCTCATGGTCCATGTTCCCATCATCGTGCTTCTGGTCGCCATGCATTTTTTTCATCATTTCTTTGTCAGACTCCCATTTGTGCCCGTCAAGGTTTTCACTGGTCATGATCTGTCCGCTGCCTTGTTCACTAACAAACTTTTCAGCATCGGCTTTTTCCGCAAAGGAAATGACCCCATAAGCCATTGGAGTTCGAATGCTCTTGTCATATATGTAAGTGGCATTTTCCAACAGGATCCATGCTTTTGTATGATAGTCTCTTACAAACTGGGCTCCGATTTGCTCGGTTCCATTTTTTTGCTTCCAGAGGAACAGATCGCCCAGGTCGTCAAACTTCAATGTCTTTTTATCTTTAAGCTGGATTTGGACAGCGTACTCATTGTCCCCGACCTGCATTTGACAAACTTCGCACTTGTCCACATTTTCGTCGATGTCCGCGGCCTTGTATTCTTCCTTGCCACAGCCTGCGGAAATAGCTATCGTCAAGCATAGCGTAATTATGGTGAGCATTTTTTTCATGGTTTACTTCCCCCATACCGGTAAATTGAATATAAACTTATGGCCAGCAGCAGGACAGAGAGCGCTGCAATTTTGTAGTTAGCAGTGATCCCATCTCTGGCTGGAGCCTCCACCGGCTTCAGCAGGGGAGACATGTCTTTTAACCAGTCTTCCGTTCCGGTGTGAAACAGCTCTTCGAGAAATGGCAAGCCCGGCGAATGAAACAATAGCTGAAATGCGGGTACGGTTCCGGTCACTTTCAGAAAGAAAGGATTGATCTCATACGGAAGATCGCTGAATCCTGACCCGATCAGGTCGAGAACTTGGGCGTCGTCCCAGTAATTTCCGTCTACATTATTGTCCGGACTGTTCACAGATTGGGCAGGAACGACATTGGACAGAAATGTGTTGGCGCTTAACCGGTTGTCGTTCGAGTCCAGCATTTGCAATCCGATGAAATTGCTCGTCACCTGATTATGGGTCAGCTGGTTGTCCCGGGATTGCTGGATGAACAGGCCGACACGGTTCCCCTGCACTTCATTTCTTTCGATGATGGATTGGTTCACGTCATACAGCAGAAGCCCTTGAGAGTGGACATTGCTGTTCTGCTTCCTGAAATGGTTGTTCCGTATTTTTGCGTTGCTGACACTCATCACCATTGCTCCGGTCACGTTCATCAAGCCATTGTTGCTGCTCAAGAGCAGATCCTCCGTGAACATGAAATGAAAGCCGTAGCGTGAACGGGATACCTTATTTTCCTGCACGATTAATGACTTGCCTGACTCGACATAAATACCGTCCTGCATGAGATCAATCGTATTTCCCCTAATGGTATTGTCATCGGACTCGAACAGGTCGATTCCATTTCCCCTTAGGACCGTTGCTGGATCCCGGTTACGCATTTTCTCTCCGACGATGATATTGTCTGTCAGCACATTGTTATGAGCCGCCCGCAGGTGGATGCCGGAACCAAGCGTCTCTACTGTAAGAGAATGCAGTTTATTGCCGGATGAACCGACAAGGACAGCCGGAACTGCAGCATTTTGATAAGAATGGACAACGGTCAGGCCGTCCAGTGTAATGCCGCCGGATTTCAGAGTCAGCGCAGGTTGTTCACTTTCGTTCACAATTTTGCCATTTTCCATCTTTAGTGTGAGCGGTTTATCAATTGTTACGGGCCCACTGTATGTGCCCGAGCCCAAATGCAGCACTTTCCCTCGCGGTGTTTTGTCGATCAGCGGCTGCAAGGCAATGACTTCTTCCTTAGCCCTAGCGGTACCGATCAAGGGAAGGATGGCCGTGATAAGAACTAGCAGCAGAATTACACAGAATGCCGTACGTTTAAGATTTATGGCATGCATCAATTTCCCCCTTCCGGTTCCAATGTTCCCTATCTATCCTAAAGAAATGCGCTGTTCATGGGTATGACTCGAAAGAGTCATTTGACCCAGCCCTGATCGTAGGCATAACGTGTCAACTGAACACGGTTATCGAGATGAAGCTTCTGCATAATATTTTTTAGATGGTTCTTGACCGTATGCTCTGAAATGATAAGATCCTCAGATATTTCCCGGTTTGTCTTTCCTTTGGCAACCTGCTCCAATATCTCTTGCTCCCGGGTCGTCAGCGGAGAATGCTCTGATGCTGCTACCGGCTTGGTGGAGAATTCCTTAAGCAATTGGACGGCAAGTTCGCGTGACAGGGGGGCTTCATCCAGAGCGATTGCCTTCAAATACTCCAGCCAGGCTTCTGGATTTAGATTTTTTAGCAGGTACCCTTGGGCACCTTTTTTTATAGCTTCGAACAGATCGGCGATGTCATCCGAGACCGTGACGATAATGATTTTGACATAGGGATAATCCCCTTTGATCTGCCGGGTTGCTTCTAGTCCGCTCATGTCCGGCATGTTAATGTCCATAAGGATCATGTCAGGCATATATTTTTCCGTATACAGGAGAGCTTCCTCTCCATTCCAAGCTTCTGCAACGATTTCAAACGCCGAGTCCATCTCAAGAATTTCCCGGATGCCTTGTCTTGCGTGTTTATGATCATCCGCGATTAGAATTCGAATGGGCTGCATAAGCGACATCCTCTCTTTTTTCAATGCATAAGATAGTCTGTTGACCTTCTCGGGATAACTTCATAAGCCATCCTAGCCTTTCGGCTCGTTCTTTCATAATTTTCAAGCCGAAGCGTTCGGGATACTCTAAAGGTTGTCCGGTAAAACCTTTTCCGTCATCCGTAATCAGCACCTTCCATCCGCCGGGTATATGTTCTCCTTCGATGGAAATGAGCTCTGCATCGGCATGCTTTCGTATATTTTGAAGCCCTTCACGGATAGAAGAGTATAGTTCAACCTTTTCCTTGGTCGAAAGATCTTCATCCCGAATGTTCCAATCTATGCGTACGCGCTGACCGCTCTCATCTTCAAACAGCTCGGCTAAATGTTGTATGGAACTCTGCCAGACAAGAGTTTCGCTTTGCGGAGGCTGACGAAGGCTGCAAATGGCTTGTCTTACGTATTCATTAATCTGCTGGGCCGTCATCCGCAGGCTGGTGTATAAGGTAGAATTTTCATTGTTATCGGTATTTTTAATGCGGTCAACTTTGACGGATAAAAGAAACAGGGATTGGGCGATTCCGTCATGCAGCTCCTGGGCTATAATCTCACGTTCTTGCAAAACAGTTTTAGCGGCTTGTTCTTTCAGCAGCTGTTGTTGGAGCTCTTCCATTTTGCCGAACAGCTTGAGCAGGAGCGTAATGCTAACGAGAAAAACGAGTATCGGCGCGAGCCAGTTCCCGAGTTCCATCGAAATATAGGGGAGCAAATATTCATGGCGGACAAACTCCCATACGCCGATCGTAAGCGTTGGAATAAATAGAATGAGAATTTTGATCATTTTATAATTCATAGGTTTCACCTTCGTTTCAGAATTAGTTGTGAGCCTTCATATAATCTAATTCCAAATGGCGGCTTTTTCAATTGCCCGATGGATCTAAACGCGAGACTGATTAGATTTATCATTTTGCGGGAAAATAAGTCGTTGTGTGATTTATCGTTTGTGCTCTACAATGGAAAAATCACAGCAAGAAGGGATGTTACCATGTTCAAGTTGAAAGAACGCAATACGACGATAAAAACCGAGGTGCTGGCGGGGCTTACGGTCTTTTTGACCGTGGCTTATATCATCATCGTCAATCCGATGATCCTGAAGGACGCCGGAGTACCTTTTGATCAAAGTTTTACAGCCACGATTGCTGCAGCTGTCATTGGCACCCTGTTCATGGCACTGTTTGCGAACTATCCGATCGTGATTGCGCCGGCCATGGGGCTGAACGCTTACTTTACGTATTCCGTTATCGGAGGACATGATATCCCTTATATGGTAGGTTTCTCGGCCGTATTTATTTCGGGGATTATTTTTCTGCTAATCTCTTTAACCTCGCTTCGTACGAAGCTGATTCAAGCGATTCCTGAAAACTTGAAACATGCGATTGCAGCGGGGATCGGGCTGTTTATTGCTTTTATCGGTATGCGATTGTCCGGTATTATTGCAGACCATGAGACCAATCTGGTCACACTCGGCGATTTTACGGAGCCTGGCGTGGCTTTGACATTGGTCGGAATCGCCGTAACGATCGCGCTTCTTGCCCTGAATTTTAAAGGTGCGCTGTTTCTCGGAATGATCATTACCGGAATTATCGCCTGGCTGACCGGTCAGCTGCATTTTGATCAAGGCTTTATTTCCATGCCGAAACTGCCCGAGGGCATTCTCGTGTACAACCCGATCACTTCGATCGGCGATGTTATTGAGTACGGGCTGTACAGTGTAGTGTTCTCGTTTCTGCTCGTCATGCTGTTTGATACGACAGGCGCCATGCTCGCTATTCTGAAGCAGGCAGGCCTGCTGAAAGACGGCAAGCTGGACCGTGCTGGAAGCGCCTTTGCGGCGGATTCTGTCGGTACCATTGTTGGCTCCATGTTCGGGACAAGCCCGACTGCAGCCACGGTGGAATCCGCGGCAGGTGTCGGAGCAGGCGGCAAAACAGGCCTTACGGGCATCACCGTAGTTGTGCTGTTTATCGCAGCGGCTTTTTTCAGCCCGTTGATCAGTTCGTTGTCAGGGGTGGCGGCTATTACGGCACCAAGCTTGATTATCGTCGGTTGCATGATGATCCGCAGCGTTTCGGATATTGAGTGGAACGATTTTGAAGAGGCGTTTCCTGCCTTCCTGGTCATTATCAGCATGCCGCTGACATCCAGTATCGCTAATGGTATTGCCCTCGGTTTCATCTCCTATCCGGTTATGAAAATCGCCAAGCGGAAGTTTCGTGATGTGCATCCGTTCGTGTATGTATTCGCGGTGCTGTTCCTGATTCAGCTTATATTTTTCGCACATTAGAGAGACTTAGAAAGACAGTTAGCTACGCTAACATTTCACATTTTCTGTAATGAATCATGCGCTTCCGTTGATGCGGCTGATGGATATGGAGATCTTATTGGATCTGGTTAAATTAGAAAAAAGGCAGGCTCATACGGACGGAAGTGTCCCCTTGAGCTTGCCTTTTTGGTTTGATTATTCGTAAGGATCTAGCTTTTTAAGCGGGTCAATCGCCGGACCCTCCAACACTTCACCGTCATATCTGTACCGGGAGCCGTGGCATGGACAGTCCCATGACCGCTCGCCTTCATTCCATTCGGTTTCACAGCCCAAGTGCGTACAAGTTGTATCGACCAGATACAGATTCCCCTGCTCGTCCTTATAGGCTCCGGCTCGCTGACCATTATGACGGACGACAGCGCCTTCACCTACCTGAAGCTCTTCAATATTGCTGTTGGTCATATCTACTTTGCCGGAAATAAACTCTTTGGCGACTCCGGCGTTTTGTACAATAAATGTCTTCAGCGCCGGGTCGGCATTGAATCGGGAAGGTGTATACAGTTCCGTGTAAGGATTGTCCTTGCCTAGAATCTGATCCGTAATGATCTTTGCGGCGGCCGCACTGTTCGTCATGCCCCATTTCCGGTAGCCGGTAGCCACCAGAATCCGGTCCTGCTTCGAGGTGATGGGTCCGATGTAAGGCAGCTTGTCCAAGGTAATTAGATCCTGTGTCGACCAGCGGAACGGGATATGGCGGGCGCCGAGGAGTTCTCCGGCAAACTTCTCCAAATTTTCGTAATGGCTGTGTGTGCATTCACTTTTGCCGGTTGGATGATTCTCGCCTCCGACGATCACCAAATCCTCACCGTTATAGGAGACAGATCTCAAGGAACGAGTGGGATTGTCGACACTCAGGTACATACCTCCCGGGTAAGCCTTATCCGGTTTCACAGCAAGGGCATAGGAACGCTCTATATGCAGTCTTGTAAAATAAAACCCCTTCCCCATCCCATCATAGAAAGGAAAGTGTGACGCGGACACGGCAAACTGGCATGTAATGCTGTGATTTCCTCGCTGGGTTTTGATCGTAATCGGCCCTTCGGTTTCCGCTTCGTCCCCGATAGCGGTGTTCTCGTAGATCACTCCACCCATCTTGAGGAATTCCTCAACCATACGCTTCAAATAGGCCAGCGGGTGGAATCGGTGCTGTCCCGGCATCTTAATCGCTCCGCGTACCGGTATAGGTAGCGGTATGGATTCCAGCCATTCTCCGGGAATGTCTAGCTTCTCATATGCCTTGAACTCATCCTCCAACTTTGATCGCATATTTTGCTCATCCAAAGTGTAAATATAGGCATCTTCCTGCTCCCAGCCGCAGTCAATGCCCCATTCACCGATCTGATTCCCGATAAAATTCATCGCTTCAATATTGGCATCATAATAGAGCCGTGCCTTTTCCTCGCCGAAATGCTGTATCAACTCATGATAGATCATACCGTGTTGTGCCGTTACTTTAGCGGTCGTAAATCCGGTGGTTCCGTCCAAAATCCGTCCGGCATCGAGCAAAACGACCTTTTTTCCTGCCTTTGCTAACAAATAAGCGGTAGTAATGCCGGTGATACCGGCACCCACGACAGCTACATCGGTCTCAATATCCTCCGCCAGCCGTGGAAAAGAAGGAAGTTCCGTTGTTGCTCTCCAAAGGGATTCCGGGTATTGCTGAAGTCCTTGCTCCATCCGAACCTGTTCATTCATTCTATTAAAGCCCCCTCTATGCAAAATGCATGCCATGATCTTATCTACCTGTCATCCATTATTACCACGGTCGGGGAAAAAGAAACGAGGCAAGCTTTAAGACAAGTCCATTTACTCCTTCCGGTTAAGTGTAAGGTTGTCCTTTCTGAATGAACACTAGATGGGATATTTGGTGCTTTACTAATAATTTGGCACTTATTTGCAAATCATACCCTCAAACAACTTGCCACGTGAAGCAGATTGATGATAAAGGGACGAGGTGATAGGGAATGGAAAGGCGAAAAGACAGCACGGAGAAGACCAAGCAATGGCTGTTGAACCAGCTTGAGAACGTTGGGGATCAGGAACAGGTTCATCTTACGGACGGCCGCGAGGAAGTCGAGCTTATTTACTTCAAAAGCATGTGTGACCCTACCTTTGTCAGCGAAAATTTGATCAACCGTTATTACGAAATTCACAATATGCAGGAGTATTGCGATTATATAAAGTCATATCCATCCAGTAATGAAGTGCAGGATGAGGATGAATTGCTGGAGAGTTTACTCAAGGGGTATGTAGCGGTATTTACCAAAGAGCATATTTATCTGTTCGATGCACTGCTGGTTGAGGGAGCAGGTGTATCGACGGCGGATACGGAAAATGTCATCCAGGGACCGACGGACTCCTTCACGGAAAATATAGATACCAACATGAATCTGATTCGGCGCCGCTATCAGACGGCACATTTGAAATCCGAATATCTGACTGTAGGTAAAATGTCCAAAACCCGTATCGCTATATTATATGATGATCGCCGGGTGGACCACTCTGTACTTAAAGAACTGAGAAAACGGCTGTCTATAATTGATGAGGATATTGTACAATCGGCATCGGAGATCGAGCGGTTCACGATGAAACCCAGCATGCGGCTGTTTCCTACCATGATGCTCAGTGAACGGCCGGACAGGACGGTTTTGAATTTGTCTCAAGGAAAAATTGCGGTTCTTGTCGATACGGATGGATACGTTATTCTGCTCCCAGCTATCTTTAATGATTTTTTTACAGCGATGGATGATCAGATTCAGCTGCCCCCAATCGGGTGGTTTCTTAAGGGTGTCCGATATATTGGCTTGTTCTTGACGGTGTTGCTGCCTTCTCTTTACGTGGCCTTTACCTCCTATAATCCGGAAATATTGAAGATGCAAATTACTTTGCTCATTGCAGGCAGCCGGTCGACCGTACCGTATCCGTCCTTCATTGAGGTTTTATTTATGCTGCTTGCGATGGAATTTCTGACGGAAGCAAGCGTACGTCTGCCTAAAGCAATCGGCCCTACGGCAACGACCGTAGGCGGTTTGATTCTGGGAACAGCAGCCACCGAAGCAGGTCTTGTCAGCAGCATCATGATCATTCTGGTGGCAGCCGTAGCGATTACGAACTTTGTTATTCCTGTAACCATGATGAGCTTCGGGATTCGAGTGTCGAAATACATATTTATCGGGCTGGCTTCATTATTCGGGTTGGTCGGGATCGTGCTTGGCATCATTACGATGATAATGTATTTGGCTAGTCTCCGTAGCTACGGCAAGCCATATTTGAAAATGTTCGCCGTGGACAAGAGTGCGAAGGAGGGACGAGGAAATGGTTAGAAGCACGTATTTCTTCTACCTCTTTCTGTTGAATGCGCTAATTAATCTGGTCAACTTTGTTCCGCGTACGCTCATCCAAGACCGGTTTCACGGCTCGGTCATGTCTCTAATTATTGCCTTGCCTATTGGCCTCTCACTGATGTTACTATTCGCTAGAATGATCTCTAAATTTCCGCAGCAGGGACTGCCAGAAATTATGAGCCGCTTCCTACCGAAATGGGTCGCCAAAGCATTGCTTATTGTAATGGGTTCTATTTGGTTCATGTCTAGTATTTTAACTCTAGTCGGTTTTTTGGACATGACGAACCGCTACATTAGTCCAGACGTTTCTCCTTTTGTCGTTCTGGTCGGTTTTCTTCTGGTGGTGGGCCTGAGTGCCCGGCTCGATTCCGAGTCGATTCTATATGGCTTGGAAATAGTTCTGTATATGACGGTTCCACTGATCGTTTATATGGTGTGGCGTGTATTCAGCAGTCCGTTTTACAGCTGGGACGCATCCAAGCAGGTTATCACCTACTTATGGGAGAGACCCAAATATCAGGCGCTTGCCAGTGCGACGTATGTGTTCACCGGTTATATCAACATGACTATATTTAACCGGGTTTTCGAAAAGCTTCGGATACGGCATATTTGGTTGTTTTTTATTGTGGGCCTCTGCACGCTTGTCATAGCTATGTTTTCGTCGATCGGATTTCTCGGTGCAGAGGGTGCCGATCAGCATGTGTATCCCTCCTTTTCTACGGTAGATTCTCTGCGGATTCGGTATTTTATTATCGAGCGGATGATTTATGTGTTTTATGTCGTCTACATGTGTTTGTCGCTCGTCAATTCAATTATTCATTGGCATGTGGCAAAAGAACTGTTAATGGGGGTATTCAGTAAAGCCTCTGTCCATGTGCCTAATGACTCCAAAAACATAAAAAAACGCCAGAAGACAGAATGGTGGATCTTGGCTGTGTTTTCCTGTATCGTATACGCTTTTGCACTGACTCTGGACCAATTCACGATGACCCAAATGGGTATTATTTTCCTGAATGTCCGTTTTGCGGGTGAATTTATCCTGCTTGGATTGATGTTTTACTTGGTTATGCAGAGGAGGAAGAGAGTTTGAAACTTCTCAGACGGATACTTGCTGCGTTATTGTGTTCTTCCCTACTGGTGACAACCGGCTGTGAGTTTCGGGACATTGACCTTCGGTTGTTCGTTGTTGCGATGGGAGTAGATTTGATCAAAGATCAACCCGATATGCTGCGTTTCAGTTTTAAGATGGAGATACCTACCGGAGATCCAAAGTCCGGAGAGGAGAAATCGATGGTCATTACCCAGGACTCTTCCACTGTAGCGAAGGCTGTTAGGGAGCTGAAATCCAAGGTAGATAAAGAGCTGGATTTTGGACATTGCAAAGGTATGATGTACGGAGAAGCTTATGCGCGCAAAAACATTCGTGGAATACAAGATTGGACGGTCCGTCGCCGGGATATGCAACTTCTCATGTATCCTGCGGTAGCTATACCTACCGCAGAAGCTGTTCTGAAAACCCAACCTCCCACGGAACGGATTGCTGGCACTTCTTTATTTTTGGCGCTGAGTGAAGACGGCACAGAATCCCCTTATATTATCAAGACATATTCTTTTGATCTGGCTCGCCGGATATCAGAGGAAGGGATGGACCCCATTTTGCCTGTCGTTGAAGTTCAAGGCGAGACGCTGATGAATATTAACCGCATGGCGCTGATGAACAAGGAGAAAGTGAAGGATATTCTGTCCCCTGAGGAAACCAAGTTGTTCAATCTGTTGTACCACAATAATTTGAGAAGTGACTTCAGTACAAAGCTGGATGGCAACCTATTTGAGATCAATGTTACTAGCACAAGAGCAGGTTACAATATTAAGACCCTCGAGGCAGGTAAGGAACGTATTCAATATAAAGTCCGGCTCGAAGGAATACTGGAAGAGAAGGAAGGAGGGGGGCAGCTGACGCAAGGAGAGGTTAAAGAGATTGAAAAAGCTCTGAGCAAAAATATTACTGATGATGTGACCAAGCTGCTTGTGAAAATCCGCAACACCGGTCTGGATCCGCTCGGATTCGGACTGCGTTACTATGGTACGCATTGGAACAACGAGACAGAGGTTAAACAATGGAAAGAGATGTATCCCCGTATCCAGTTCCTTGTTGATGTCCATACAAAAATCAGATCCTCCGGGTACAACCGCTGACGTTAAGCACTATCAATTGTGGAAGATTATGTTAAAATAAGAGTGGGTATCTATCTTGCACAAGGAGGTTCCGAATATGGAATTCAGAAGATTAGGCAGCAGCGGATTAAAGGTAAGTGACATCAGTCTGGGAAGCTGGCTGACGTACGGCGGCTACGTTGAACGGGAGAATGCTGTGAAATCAATCCAGACAGCCTATGGCATGGGTGTAAACTTCTTCGATACGGCTAATGTCTATGAACAAGGTGCTGCTGAAATGGTTGTCGGAGAGACGTTAAGGGGATTTCCGCGTGAATCTTACGTACTTGCTACAAAGGTATTTGGTAAGATGGGTGATGGACCTAATGATCAGGGACTATCCCGTAAGCATATTATGGAGCAGTGCCATGCCAGTTTGAAACGCCTTGGTACGGACTATGTAGATATTTATTATTGTCACAGGTTCCACACGGAAACACCGGTTGAGGAAACACTCCGCGCACTGGATGATCTGGTTCGTCAGGGTAAGGTGTTGTATGTCGGTGTCAGCATGTGGACCGCGGCTCAGATGGAAGAAGCATTGGCGGTTGCGGACCGTTATCTGCTGGACCGGATTGTCGTAAACCAGCCGTTGTACAACATGTTTGAACGCGGCATTGAGGATGAAATTATTCCGCTTGGCGAGAAGAAGGGCATCGGTCAGGTCGTATATTCCCCACTGGCGCAAGGCGTGCTGACAGGCAAATATGCATCCCGGGAGGATGTGCCGGAGAATAGCCGCGCGTCCAAACTCGGGTCGGACCGACTTAAGATTAGCGAAGAGCGTATCAGTCAGGTACAGGCTCTTGGCCACATTGCGGACGAGCTTGGCATTAGTGTAGGACAGCTGGCGTTGGCCTGGATTTTACGTCAGGGCAATGTGTCGAGTGCCCTTGTCGGAGCAAGCCGTCCTGAGCAGGTAGAGGAGAATGTAAACGCGTCGGGCATTAAGTTGTCGTCTGACACGTTGACGGCTATTGAGGATATTCTAAAGAAATAAAAATAGAAACGGATCCGTATGATGACGGATCCGTTTCTTACTATATATAAGCATTTAGATCAAGCATTTAATCTTGTATATCGGCTAAGAGTAGTTGCGGTACAGATCCGATTCCGGCCACCGTTTTTCGCCCGGTATAACTCCCGGTCAGCTTGCTTAAGCAGATCGCCGGCATCCGAAGCTTGTATCGTATCCGGATGTACAGCAGCACCGATCGAGACCGTTATCTTGAGCCTTGTCCCGTCTCCAGGATCAAAGGAATGGCCCTCCACGGCGGCTCGGATCTTCTCGGCAAGTAGCGATATTTCAGCTGGAGAAACCTCAGGAACGAGTATCGAAAACTCTTCACCGCCAGTGCGTGACACTTCGCAAAATGAACGAGTGTGATCCTTCAGCACCCTGCTGAGCTGCTGCAAAACGGCGTCTCCGACCGCATGGCCGTAGGTGTCGTTTATTTTTTTGAAGTGATCGATGTCGATTGCGAGGACTCCGAGCCGTTCATTGAAATGATGGGCTTCAAGAAAGCGTTCGGACAGAAGCTGTTCGAACTGCCGCAAGTTGTTCAGATTGGTTAAATAATCGGTTTCCGAGTTTTTCTTCATTTGCAGAAACAGCTTGTTGGAGGTGTTAATATATTCCGTCAGGGCGTAGATGACTAACGTCCCGAGCACCGAGATGATTAATTGGGTTAAAAAGAATTCAAAGACGCTACCCTGTGACTTTAAATTAATCATCATGACCACCAGAATGACGAGCATACCCGTAACGTTCATGATCATCATTTTGATCAGGCGATGACCTCGAAATCTGGAGATGAGTCCACATAGGATCCCAATCAGAAACATACCTGCGGCAGCGATTGCCGAGGAGGCAGTCAGACCGAGTAACAGCAATCTCCCAGCCGCGATCAGAATTCCTGCAATAAGGGATGGCAGCCAGCCCATATAACTCGCTATGACCACAATCGCCAGGTGGCGCAAATCGGCAAAAAGCAACGGATTGATCGGGTAAGAATAGTACATTAATATGATGCCGTAAATCCCAAAGAGCAGTCCCGCATTTATTTTTACGATAAAGGAGGGGGACTGTACACCGACAACATATTTTTGAGATAACAGTCCCGATATATATATGAAAGTTACAAATACACAGAAATTCGTAAAAAGTATGTTAATCATAAGAAGCATTCCATTCCTTTCACACACCGAAATGAACGGCATGGATTTCATAGGGATGTAAAAAGAAAACGTTACTTCCTATTTTATCGGACAATGGAATTGTATGTCGAATATGAAGTTTAAGTTGAGGCTGTTTATTTTGAACTGCTACTAAATGGAAGACGGACTTCAAACATCGTTTGCACCTCGCTGCTGCTGACACGGATCGTTCCGTTATGCGCATCGATAATGCTTTTGACAATGGCAAGGCCAAGCCCGGCTCCGCCGGTTTGATCAGTACGAGAGGCGTCCGCGCGATAAAACCGATCAAATATATGATTTATGGAATGGGAAGGGATAGGCGGCCCGAAATTAATAACCTGTACGATGGCATGGTGCTGATCCCGGTTGACCGTCAGGTCAATCCTTCCGGCATCTTTGCCGTGCCGGATGGCATTGGAGAGCAGGTTCTCGAAGGTTCGCATCAGCTTGTCCCCGTCTGCTGCAATCATTATTTTTTCTTCAGTTGCCGTAAACATTACTTGAACATTGTCTTGACGCGTATGACCTGCTAAGGAGAAGTCAGCAGCAAGCTGGCCGAGTAGCTCCACGAGGTTAATGTCTGCACGGTTCAGGGGTGAGTATCCCATACGTGTATAATCAAAGAGGTCGTTCACAAGTCTGCCCAG
This sequence comes from Paenibacillus uliginis N3/975, assembly GCF_900177425.1. Taxonomy (NCBI): domain Bacteria; kingdom Bacillati; phylum Bacillota; class Bacilli; order Caryophanales; family Paenibacillaceae; genus Paenibacillus; species Paenibacillus uliginis. Next base: position 253,623 of record NZ_LT840184.1, read on the forward strand.
ACGCATCGACTTCTCAAAAGCGATGTCTGTATAATACCGCAGCTCTACTTCGTCTTTATACCGGTCTTCGCTAACGAGCCGCAAATAGCCGATAATGGAAGTGAGCGGTGTGCGCAGGTCGTGGGATACGTTGCTAATCAGCTCGTTTTTAGCTTGTACGGCCATACGCTCCTCTTCCATAGAAAGTTTGAGCTGCTTGGCCATCCGGTTAATGTGATCAGCCATCAATCCGAACTCATCCTCGGATTTCACCTTGATCTCCTGATTCAGCTCGCCCCGGGCAAGCCGATTCGTGCCTTCTATCAGCTGATTCATCGTGGTGATCGTTCTTCGGCTGAGCAGCAGCACAATGCACACAAACAGCGCGATGCCGCTGATCGTGGCAAGAATGGGAAACCCAAAAAAATCCTCAAGGAATCGGTTCACCAAAAAAAGCTGATCCACCCATGTGTTATTCCAGTATTTCCGGCCGAGTATCCTTGCCCCTTGACGAATGCCGAACAAAATAAGCAAGGTCAGCGCCCCGCTTATGAAGAACAGGTTAATAATTTTCCACTGAAATTTACGCATTGATCTTATACCCGACGCCCCACACGGTCTGAATAAGCTTATAACCTAGCTCCTTTTCAAGCTTGTCCCGCAGATTACTAATATGAACCATTACGGTATTGTTGGAAACGTAATATTTTTCTTTCCACACCTGTTGAAAAATATCTTCCGCGCTGAATATTCTACCCGGCTGGCGCGCAAGAAGATAAAGGATATCGAATTCCCTGGCTGTGAGGGATACTTCTCGACCGTTCGCTGTTACTTCATGTGTGGAGCGGTTGATCTCGAGTCCGTCCAAGTACAGGCTTGCAGGAACCGAAGCCTGATGCTCAGCGTTATACTGTAGAGAACGCCTTAGAAGCGATTTCACGCGGGTCGTTAACTCCAATGGATTGAAGGGCTTGATCATATAATCATCGGCTCCGGTCATGAGCCCCAGTATTTTATCCATATCCTCACTCTTGGCGCTTAACATCAATATGGGAATAGACGATGTTTCCCTAATCTTTCGGCAGGCGTCCATCCCGTTCAACTTGGGCATCATGACATCGAGTATGATCAGAACAATGGAACCTTCCTTTTGCCCCAGCTGTAAAATCGCCTCTTCCCCGTCATGAGCCTTGATGACTTGATATCCTTCATTCTCTAAATAGATGGAGATCAAACCGGCAATTTCTTTATCATCATCTACAACTAATATGCTTCGCATAAACGATCCTCCATTATTTAAGCCCCATTGGTTTTCTAGTTCTGTAATAGAAGTTGTTCAAAAAGTCCGCTTTTGATAAGAAAACCTCTACCGAGGCCATTCAAGGATGAGCGACCGCGATTCAAAGGTTGGTTTTCTTGCGATATAGAATTTCATCAGCTCCGCTGATAACTTATAAATTCTATATCTAACACGAAGTGAATCAGGAAGTGGGCTCGGCATCGAATCTTGAATTCAGCCGGTCCTAGCATATGCTTACGAAGTATGTTTCCTCCGGAAACATCTCAGGTGCTCACGTACCCCAAAACGTACGCTCCGCTCCTCAGTCCCTAGCTTCATCCAACCTTCTCGGTGCTGAAAACCGACCTTTTTGAACACGCACTAATAGATTCAGTGTACCCTAAAAAACGGACGTTATGGTATCCCAAAAAGCACTCTGTCTGCGAAATCCATAATCCATCAGCTTCCTAGTTTCGGTAAAGCGTTCATTGGAGTTTCCTGCACCCATAACGACGGAAATTAGCCGGCTGCCGCCGCGTTTAGATGTTCCAGTGAAGCAGTAGCCTGCCTGCGATGTGTACCCGGTTTTGAAGCCGTCAATGCCGTTATAAGCGTGAGCTTCACCAGGGAGCATGAGATTGGTCGTATGCAGCGATATTTCCCTTTGGGGGATGTAAATATCTTTTTGCCCGGTCACTTCCAGTACATCCGGATAAGTTTGAAGAAGCCATCTCGTAAGCAAAGCTGCGTCCCGTGCGGTCATTGCCGTATCCGAGTAGGAAGCGGCTTCTGCAAAACCGCTGAGATCACCGGATGTAAGGCCTGAAGCGTTCGCGTATACCGTCTTGGCGGATAAGCCGATATGTTTGGCCTTCTCGTTCATTAGATAAACAAATTCTGTTTCGGATCCACTTAGATGCTCTGCGATCGCTACAGCGGCATCGTTTGCGGAGTGAATGACAAGTGCGTCAAACATCTGCTTCAAGCTGTAGATTTCACCTGCCGCTATACCTATCTGAGAACCCGGTACCCCCGCGGCGTAATGGCTGACAGATACATCCTCATTCCATGAATGATGTCCCGAATCGACAGCCTCTAGGACAATAAGCTCGGTCATCATCTTCGACATGCTGGCTGGGGGCAGTGCATGATCGGCGTTATGTGAATATAGAACTTTACCGGTATCGGCGTTAATCAGTACGGCTGCCCGCACTTTTAATTGTGGAGGGATGAATATCTTTATTATGTATACTGCAATCAAAATGACGCCCAAGGTGAGAAGCATAAGGGAGAGCTTGGATCGTATCCTCCTGTTCTGCCGCCAAGGTCGAACCCGGGGTTTCTGCAAGTTTTGTGCAGCGGATGATTGGTTTGAAATAGATTTCATTACTGACTTTCTCCTCTCCCGTTTCTGGTAATATCCACTAGTGTAGACAAATGGAATTAAGTATTTATAAATTGATTCTTAAGAAATGATAAAGATTAGTTCTCATCAACTTGAACGGGAATGATTGACCTTAGAAGGATTAAGATTTATACTTGATCTAAAAATAAATCAAAAGGGTGAATACCTTGAAATCATTAAATTTAACGACACAGCGTCAAGCAGTTTACGATGTGATTAAGCAGTCAAAGGATCATCCCACTGCTGCGGACATCATGAACCGGTTAATGGAGAAAGGTAATAATCTGGCATACGGTACGGTGTACAATTCACTTCGCTATTTGACAGATAAGCAGCTCATCCGGGAATTGAAGCTTGGTGAAAGTGCGAGCCGCTATGATGCCCGTACCGATGATCATCAGCATATTATGTGTGAGGTCTGCGGCAAGGTGGATGAGGTCATGACCGAAGTTCCCAAGGACTGGGCCGAAACCGTCTCGGAAGAAACGGGGTATGTTGTAAATCACGCTCACGTAGTGTTTGGAGGGGTGTGTCCGGAGTGTCAAATCAAGCGGAACAAATAATTGAAGGATCGAACGATATATATTCGATGAAGGGATGGCAGGCAAGTAATCCATATGGTCGACCTGTTCCGGAGGAGCCGACAGGAGAAACATGTCCGGTGTCTTTATACCGGGCAGCCATGATCAGCCGTTCCCCCGGCCGTGTACATGAGCTGGTCCGTACCTTGTCGGAGAACTGCTTTGACGTCATGGTGATGCGGCGGTGGGAACCGCTACTGCAGTCCGCGCTCAATACGGGTTTAATTGTTGTGGATATGACAGCATGTAGAGATATGGCGGAATTTGAAGGTGAGCGGAATGTGCTGATTCCATTGGCAGACCGTCTGAATGTCCCGGTGATGTATCTCGTGAGCGAAGAGCTGATGAGCTGGGCAAGCGGAAGACTGCTACAGGAAGAGCTTATGGTGTGGCCTCCACGTTCCAAGGAAACGCTGCTGTATCAGGTTCAGCGAGCTATTCGGGTGCATTCCATGTCGGCATCTCCCTCTGGAGATCTTACGGATGTCAGCCTGAATAAGTATAAGGATTTATGGATCGACCGGGACAAAATGATCGTACAGAGAGGACAAACACCTATACATTTAACAAAGACAGAATATAGTCTGTTTATCCTTCTCATGGACAGTGAGGGCGCTGTCCGCACCCGTGAAGAGCTGATGAGTGAAATCTGGGATACCGATTTTCTTGGGGGCAGCAATGTGGTCGATGTTCATATTAAAAGTCTGCGTAAAAAGCTTAATGATAATGCGGGCTCACCGCGCTATATCGCAACAGTTAGAGGAGTCGGATACCGCTTGGCGGATTGACTTCTCTCTTTTTTTTGTTGGCGGAGTCTATGGATGATCACCGTAAATAAGACCAAAGTGGCTTTATATAAACTGGCAGGGCAAGTATACTGTATTAAAATAACAAAACATAGCAGATAAGAGGGAAGAGAAGAACGGGAGGCGAAATTATGGCTCAATATATGAAGGGGAAAGTCATTGCATTGGCGGGCCCCCGCAAGGCAGCAGACATGGCGAAATTGGTGGAGAAAATGGGCGGAACACCTGTGCTGCGTCCAGCTCAGGGAACAGTTTTTCTGGATGATGAGGCACTGAGAGAGTCTATTACGGCTTGGGTGAGCGAGCCTCCGGCCTGGAATGTGTTCACAACGGGGATCGGCTTTGAGGCCATTATGGCGGCAGCGGAACAGATGGAAGTGTCCGACAGATTGCTTGGGATCATAGAAGGTACACCGATTGCGGCAAGAGGGTACAAGACAGTAAACGCTTTGAAAAAACACGGGCTTGTGCCGGTTGTAAGAGACGATGATGGTAGCACGGCTGGTTTGATTCGCTCATTTGAATCCCATGATCTGAACGGAAAACGTGTTATGCTGCAGCTGCACGGTGAATCGGCGCCGAAGCTGGTATCATGGATGCAGGAAAGAGGAGCCGAGATCGTTCAGATCTTGCCGTACAAGCATATCCCTCCAGAAGAGCAGGATCTTGAGCTGCTGATGAATGAAATTATTGAAGGTAAAGTTGATGCGGTTGCCTTCACCAGCGCGCCGCAGTTCCGATTTCTGTTGGAGTTTGCCCGCAGTCAGGGCAAGTTCGAGGAGCTTGTACAAGCTTTCAGCGGCAAGGTTACCGCAGCGGCTGTTGGCAAAGTCACGGCTCAGGGCCTCCGAGAGGAAGGCATTGAAGTGAAAGTGGTGCCGGAAGAAGAACGAATGGGCAGCATGATGGTTGAGTTGGGACGATATTTCGTTGGGGCGTCGATTTCTTCTTGACGGCTATGATTATGTTCAGGGCAGAACGGGAAAATTGGTACTACGCCCCTTGATCTCGATGTGAACAGACCAACGCTGCCATAGTAGCAAAGCGGTTAACATCATAATGTAAGGAGGATTTAAAGAATGGAAAGAAGAAAAGCACTATTAATTGGTAGCTACACGCACCCTAAATTTCATCCGTTGCAAGGAATAGACACGCAAATTTCTCATCTGCTCAATGATATGTTCACGGTACAGTGTACCGAAAATCATAAAATGCTAAAGGAAAGCAATCTGTATCCCTATGATCTTTGCATTGCTTACAGCGATTTGTGGGACGAGAAGGTATCACCTCAGCAGACGGCGGGTCTGCTTTCGTACGTGAGCGGAGGCGGTGGACTGCTGGTGCTGCATAATGGCATTACACTGGCAAACCGTTATGAATTGGCCCAATTAATCGGTGGTCGCTTCGACGGCCATCCGCCGATTCAGAAGTTATCTTTTGCACCGGCTGCCCCGAGTCATGACATTATGAAAGGGATCGAGCCGTTTGAGCTGGAGGAAGAACCATACCGGTTCATATTCGATCCGTTTACGGATAAAACGGTGCTGCTCCAGTATGAATATGAGGGCGATTTCTGGCCGGCTGCCTGGTGCCACACGTATGGAATTGGAAGAGTTGTGTTCCTGATGCCGGGCCATCACGAGCCGTCGTTCTTGCAGCCTTCGGTAAGGTCTATGATCACGCAGGCTGCAAAGTGGGCGTCGCGGTTTCCAGGATAAACAATGATAAGCAAGGGTTAATAAAGACCTTTTCGGCAATGATGGACGTGTGACCGTTTTTTCTTGCATGTATTCAGGTTATAATGATTTCAATGCGACAAAGACAACGATCGGGAGGGAAAAGCGATGAGTGATCTTTTTAAGAAAGCAATCTCGTTAGGATTAGGCCTTACCGTAGTCAGCAAGGAAAAAGTAGAAAAAATTGTAGATGATTTGGTCAAGAGGGGAGAACTGGCTCCCGATGAATCCAAGGCGCTGGTAAACCGACTCATTGAGCGGGGCGAGGAAGAGCAGTCTCAGATCAAATCAATCATTTATGACCAAGTGAAACGGGTTCTGTCCGAACTGGATGTCCCTTCAGAGAACGATGTTGCCAGCCTGGAACAGCGCATCACGGCTCTGGAGATGAAAGTTGCAGAGTTGGAAGGGACACGGTCCGAATAAATGGCTGTCCGCATCAGGCATGCCGGCCGTTACCGGGAAATCGCCATGGCGCTTATGCGTCATGGCTTTGGCTATATGGTGGAGGAGATGGGGTTGTTCCATATTCTCTCCCTCCCTGTAAAGTGGATATCACGGGAGGAGCCGCAGAGCATCAAGCTGGGAGAGAGGATCCGAAGGGTACTCGAAGATCTCGGCCCGGCCTTCATCAAATTCGGCCAATTGGCTAGCACACGCTCAGATTTGCTTCCTGACCATATCATCCAGGAATTGGTGAAGCTGCAGGAGCGTGTTCCACCCTTCTCCTCAGAAAGTGCCAGAGCCCTGATTGAACAAGAATGGGGTATGCCCATTGACCAGGTGCTTCAATCATTTGAGGACCATCCGCTTGCTGCAGCTTCGATTGGTCAGGTGCATGCTGGAGTGTTGAAGAGTGGAGAAATGGTAGCAATCAAGGTCCAGCGTCCCGGGGTCGAGAATATGATTGGAAGAGACCTTGAAATTCTGAAGGATATCGTCTCATTGGCTGAGAAGCATTGGGATTGGGTGAAGCAGTACCGGGTGGACCGGATGGTGGATGAATTTACCCGTGCCGTGATGACGGAAATGGACTATAGTCATGAAGCGAGGAATGCGGAGAAGATCGCAGCCCAGTTCAGCGATAGTAAAGTCATTGGAGTTCCGGCTATTTACTGGGAATACACGACATCCCGTGTACTGATGATGGAATATGTGAAAGGCATTACACTTAGCCGCAGCAAGGAGCTGGCAGACAAGGGATATGACCTGAAGGCCGCTGCCGAGCATTTAATTGAGGGAATGCTCCATCAGATATTTATCGAAGGCTTCTTCCATGCCGACCCTCATCCCGGCAATTTGCTGGTGAAGGAAGATGGAAAGCTAGTATTTTTGGATTTCGGCCTTGTCGGTCATTTGAGCGAGGATATGAAGGATCATCTGTCAGGGCTCGTTATTGCGCTGATGAGGCGGAATACGGAAGGCATGATCCGTGCGGTTCTTCGGATGGGAATCGTACCGGAAGACTGTGATCTCGAACTTCTAAGGGCCGATCTGGAACGGCTGAGAAATGAATATTATGATGTGCCTTTTGCACAGGTGCGTGTTGGTAAGGCGCTGAGTGATCTGTTTGGGGTGACCCAGCGTCATCGAATTGCATTGCCCCCGGATCTGACACTGCTGGGAAAAGCGATGCTGACACTTGAAGGCGTTATTGAGCACCTTGACCCTGAGGTCAGCATTATTAATATGGCTGAACCGTTTGGAAGGAGACTGCTGAAGGAACGATTCAATTCCCGGCGAATCGGCCGTAAAGTGCTGGACGGTGTTACCAATCTTGCGGAGAGTTTGTTGGACCTGCCTGGACAAGCCAAACAGTTGTCGGCACTAATCAGCAAGGGCAAGCTGAAGGTGGAGATCAGTGTGCCGGAGTTGCAGCTGCTTATGCGCAAGCTGGACCAGATCAGCAACCGACTGTCCTTCAGCATCGCGCTCCTCGCTTTCAGCATTATTATGGTCGGATTGATTCTTGGCTCATCCTTAAGCCAACAGCAGACGGCGTTGTGGAGCTTTCCGGCGATTGAGATTGCAATTGTTGTTGCATTACTCATGGTGGTGTGGCTGCTGTACTCTATTTTTAGATCGGGAAGGTTCTAGCCGGGAAGTTTATAGCGGGTTCGTTTGCGGTATTGAATCCATGTCTGGACACCCATAAGCTCCCATTCGATAATATGGTAGAATAGCGCGATTGAAAGAGCTCCAAGCAGCCCACTGATATGAACGCCAGGAATAATGAGTGAGATGAAGTACAGGATGAATGTGTCCGTGATGATTGTGACCGATTGTTTGGCGTACACGGATACATCTCGTCGCACCCATAATCTTAGCAGGGCAATGCTGATGGGATGGATGAGACTCTCGAACAGAAGAAATCCCAGCAGTATAATCAGAGAAAAGCTGAACAGGCTCCCCAGGCTTTCGTAAGATAGCACTTGACGGTATTCACCGTCCATTTGAAAAATGATTGTAAACAGAGCAGAAAATAGTGCAATCGGTACGATAATAAATACAGACAGCATGGGAATGAGCCACAATTTCACCCGTAGGGGGACAGGCTCTTCACCATCGCGCCTTGTAATATAATTGATGGTCATATTCATAATACCGAACAGCACCATCAGTACAAAGAAGGCTAGTATAAGCTCAAGTGCATTCATACCTGGACCTCCTTGAACGAAATAAGTGAGCTACATATTGACATTACCAGAGAGAGGAACATTTGTCAGTTTCTTTCCGTATGTCTTTCTAATGAATCCGGATTATACCGGGAAATAATATAAATGAGGTGGAACGTTTGCCGAACTTTCAACAACTGGGTATAGACGAACAAATGGTACGGACGTTAAAAGAACAAGGAATTACCGTGCCGACGCCGGTACAGCTGGAAAGCATTCCGCTGTTGCTGGATGGAAAGGATGTCATTGCCAGAGCACGTACCGGGACAGGCAAAACGCTGGCTTTTATGCTGCCAATTTTGCAACGTATCGATCCGAAGCGGTCGTATCCGCAGGCACTGATTGTGGCACCGACGCGTGAACTCGCATTGCAAATTACGGAGGAAGCGCGCAAGCTTACTTCAGGTGTGCAGGACGGAGTTAAGATATTAGCTGTATATGGCGGCCAGGATGTGGAGAAACAGTTGCGTAAACTGGAGGGCGGGCGCCATCTTATTATCGGCACGCCAGGAAGGCTGCTGGATCATTTGCGCCGCGGCACACTTGAGCTTGGCGGTGTCAAACAGCTCGTGTTGGATGAAGCTGACCAAATGCTGCATATGGGCTTTCTGGATGAAGTTGAGGCCGTTATTGCGGCTTTGCCGTATCGCCGTCAGACGATGCTCTTCTCGGCGACTATGCCGGCAGGTGTGAAGCAGCTGGCAGGGAATTATATGAATCAGCCGGTGGACATCGTTGTAAAAGGTGCTTCCCCGATCCCGCTGGAGCAGATCAAGCAGGTTGTCGTAGAGTGCAGCGATCGGGCGAAGCAGGATGCGCTCCGAGGCATGATTGAACAATACCGACCGTTTCTGGCGATTATTTTTTGCCGGACGAAGCGCCGGGCGACAACACTGAACGAAGCGCTTTTGGCTCATGGATATGAATCGGACGAGCTGCATGGTGATTTGTCACAGGCGAAGCGTGAAGCCGTCATGAAGCGGTTCCGTGAAGCGAAGCTTCAACTTCTGGTGGCAACCGATGTTGCGGCACGGGGATTGGATGTGGAAGGCGTCACCCATGTGTTTAACTATGATATGCCTCATGATGTTGAGAGTTACATCCACCGGATTGGCCGTACGGGGCGCGCGGGTGGCAGCGGTGTCGCCGTGACGTTTGCGGCTCCGAAGGACCGTGGTGATCTCGAGCGCATCGAGCATGGTATATCGATGCGGTTAAAACGTACACGATGGGATGGACAGAGCGGTGAAATGCGTGAAGCCTCTCCTAAGGGTAGTCTGGATAAAGATAAACCACGGAGAACGGGTAGCGGATCATCCCGTGATCGAGATCGTTCAACGTCTGACCGTGACGGCAGTGGTCGTAAGGGCCGGGATATATCGGCTCTACGAGATTATGATCGGAGTGAGGGACGCAGACGTCCGGATGCCGGAGGACGTGGCGGTAATGCCAGCCGTGCTCAAGAAGGGCGGGGCGGCCGGAATGAATTGTCGGGCGGTACCGGCAGCGCGCGGAAGAACCCGGGTAACCGAGGCCAAAGCAGCCCAGATCGCGGCACATCTGGGGGCCGCGGGCAGTATGGTATGGACCGGGGTACTGGTGGATACCGAGGTCAGGGTCAAGGCGGACCGGACGCTGGCAGAGGACAAGGCAGCCGGAGTCAGAGCGGAACTGGCTCTGCCCGAAAATCGCAAGACGCAGGCAGAGGCAGAGCTTCTGGCGGGCGCAGCTCGACCGGACCGGACCGTGGCAGCTTTAACAGCCGTCAAGGAGGAAGAAGTCAGGGCGGCGGACGGCGGGGCAGAAACCGTTAATAAGTAGGCATATACGTGTAAACCTTGATTCAAGCTTGGCATAGCAGGTTAATTGACACTCCCACCCCTAAAAGGGCAAGTCTGCTGGCGCAGATAGGATTCTTGAGTAGTTAACGCCCTCAATCCATTTCTGTTTTGGACAACTCTCAAGTTTAGGGCGTGTCATCGCCCCTCCTAAGACAGTGCATATAGCATCTTAGGCTCTCACCCTATACCAGATGAGACAGATTGTTTGCTCAAATGTTTTAGCGTCTTGTTCTTGACGACTTATTACATTTTACGTGGCGAAAGAGTTAGTCGCCACAACCCCATATGTATACTATTTTCAAAGAGCGAGCATACGTTCACTATACCCTAACTGGCAATGTAGGACAATGAAGCTGTCTAATGCAGCCCTTGCCCTAAGCCGATTCATCCCATGCCTAAAGGCTAGGGCTTTTTCGGCTAGAATCTGTAAAATACGTTACCATAGTCAAAAATTAGGAGGCGTTACCATGTCTGAACATAATCATGTAGTGAAAAAAGATGGCGAACTGGATATGAGTAAGATGGATGACGCAATAAACCGGATTGACGATGGGGAGAAGGATCGGATATTAAATGATTTCGATTCTTTCAAATCGTATTTACACAAACGTATTCAACTTGCGCAAAGTATCGGCCTGAACGAGGAACAGCTGGCACAAGCTGCCGAGAAAGTGGCTGGATATTTGGCAGCGAACGAAGAGCCCCGCAACAGTGAGGAAAAGCTTTTGCAGGAGCTGTGGAAAGTTGGAACGCAGGAGGAGCAGCATAATCTGGCTCATCTGTTACTGAAATTGGCTCAGGGTGGAACTGTACAATAATCCTCAGTATTGCCTAATCCTTCTCCGGTTGAGACCGGAGAGGATTTTTTAATTCTTGTATCCTGATATTTGTTTTTAAGATATCGTTTTCGGTATGATAGTTAGCAAGAGATGATAAAGGTTCCCAAGTTTCCAAGTACAGGAGCCTTGTCCTCTAAACGAAGGGGAGGGAATGGATTTGACTCTTTACGAATTGAACGCATCAAATTCGGCAGGACGCGATGTATCTTTGGAGGATTACAAAGGTAAGGTTCTGCTTATTGCTAATACAGCCAGTAAATGCGGACTCACACCGCAATATGGAGAGCTTCAGAAATTGTACGATCAGTACCGCGATCAAGGCCTTGAGATTCTTGGGTTTCCGTGCAATCAGTTTGGTGGACAAGAGCCTGGTACGAGTGAAGAGGCAGCTTCGTTCTGCCAGCTGAATTATGGTGTAACATTCCCGGTATTCGCCAAAGTGGACGTGAATGGTGAACAAGCCCATCCGCTGTTCCGGCATTTGAAAAATGAGCAGCCGAGTGACACACCCGATGGTGAAATCGTATGGAATTTTACGAAATTTCTGGTGGACCGTAATGGGAAAGTAGTTCAGCGCTTTGAACCGAAAGAATCGCCTGAAGTGATGAAAGAAGCGATCGAGACACTGCTTGGGTAAGAACTAGCTGCGTATGCTTGCTGCACATCATTAATACAAGAACCACCGGAACAGGCCTTGCAGCCTGTATCCGGTGGTTTTTTTGCTGACCAGAGAGCAGTATGCGAGTGGAGTCAAATCGGGCAATGCATGAGGTTCCGTTATATCCAATATTACCCTATTTATTGTCAAGACGTCACTTCACATATAGTATGTGAAATTGTGAACAAAGTATGACGATTGCGACATACCTATTGCAATGTGAAATAAATCACACTAGAATAAAGGCTAATCAAAGGTGAAATAATTCACAAGAGATCAAGCATGATTCTGTACCAAACAGACCATCTTAAACAAATAAAGATATATTCTGAGGAGGAACCTACCCATGAAAGTAGCAGTTATCGGATGTACACATGCCGGAACGGCAGCCATTGTCAACACAGCCAAGCTTTATCCTGATGCCGAAATTACCGTTTATGAGCGAAATGATAATATTTCCTTTTTGTCTTGTGGTATTGCGCTTTATGTAGGAGGCGTCGTTAAAGATCCGGATGGATTGTTCTACTCTTCGCCGGAGAAACTAGATGAGCTTGGTGTGAACACCAAGATGCTTCATGAAGTTCTTTCCGTGGACACCGATTCCAAGACCATGAAGGTCCGAAATATGACGACAGATGAAAGCTTTGAGGACTCTTTTGACAAACTAATTGTTACGACCGGTTCCTGGCCGATTGTCCCTAAACTGGATGGAATTGATCTTGATAATATATTGCTCTGTAAAAACTACAACCATTCCAATACCATTATTGAAAAAGCGAAGGATGCCAAGCATATTACCGTGGTGGGTGCAGGCTACATCGGTGTCGAGCTTGTAGAAGCCTTCCAGATGAACGGCAAACAAGTAACGCTGATTGACAGTGAGGAACGAATTCTCAATAAATATTTGGACCCTGAATTCAGCGGGAAAATTGAGGAATCCTTCCGGGACAAAGGCATTGAGATGGCGTTGAATCAGACCGTACAATCGTTTCAGGGACAAGATGGAAAGGTCAACCGTGTCATTACGGATAAAGGAGAAATTCAAACGGATCTGGTTATTCTCTGCATCGGCTTTCGTCCGAACACGGAGCTGCTGAAGGGTCAGGTCGATATGCTCCCGAATGGAGCGATTATTGTAGACAAATATATGCAGACTAGTAAAAAGGATATTTTTGCCGCTGGGGACAGCTGTTCCGTGCATTATAATCCGACAGGAAAAACGGCCTATATCCCTCTTGCGACGAATGCCGTACGGATGGGTACTCTGGTAGCGCGAAACCTTGTGGCTCCGACGACAGAATACATGGGAACTCAGGGAACCTCTGGTTTGAAAATATACGAACTCAATATTGGTTCCACAGGATTGACCGAAGGGGCTTGTGCAGCGGAGAAAATGAATGTGGACACCGTCACGATTACCGATCATTACCGTCCGGAATTTATGCCGACGTTCCAATCAGTAACGCTGAAGGTCGTCTTTGAAAAAGACAGCCGCCGGATGTTGGGTGCACAGATTATTTCTGAAGTGGATTTAACCCAGTCCATAAACACCCTTTCAGTATGTATCCAAAACGGGATGACGATCGATCAGCTTGCATTCATCGATTTCTTCTTCCAGCCGCATTACAACAAGCCTTGGAACTTCCTGAATACTGTAGGACTCGCGGCATTGCCTGAGGTAAATGCGAAACAGCCGGTTCACGCATAAGCATGTTGAAGCAATAGAATATTTCTGTTTTCGTTTGATGGAGCCTCCCTGCAAGGGGGGCTTTTTTGTATAATTGGCAGGATTATGGAAGTTTATGGCGAATTAATCCATGTTAGAGAAGAGAACAGAATTTGAATATGGAGGATGAGAGACGATGACTACCCGTAAAATAGTGATCTTAACTGTAGCATTTTGCGGTCTGCTGCTGACCGCTGCATGCACCAATGATAAAGAACAATTTACGGAGACACTCACAACCACAGTAGTACAGAATCAGGGGACAGAGGCTGGAAGTGAATTGGAAAGCAAGCCGGAAAGTGAGGCGGTAGAGAAGGTGGAGGACTCTGAGGAGGCTTCCAAGGAGACGGTTGCTAGGGCGCCTTCGGATCAACCTGCAAAGATCGGAGAAGCGCTTAATTATCACGGTATGATCGTCGCCGTTCATTCCGTCAGGGAATCGAATGGCGATGATTACCTGAAGCCTCAGGAAGGTAACGTTCTGAAAGTTCTTGATATAAGCGTGGAGAACACGGGAGATGAGGAACTGGTCGTTTCCTCGGCTCTTTCGTTCAGTTTGTCTGATGACAGCGGAGAGATGTATATGCCTGTTGTCACTTCCGATATTAAGCAAAGCTTGGACGGCAAGCTCGCCCCGGGTGAGAAACTGCAGGGAGAGATCCCATATGAGGTAAGTAAGGAGGTCAAGGGTCTAAAGCTGACATATATGATTCCGTTAAAGGATGGAGAAGCGGTGTGGACCATTGAATAAGATGACTTTTCTATGTGGATGATATGATTATGGAAGGTTGGATAAGGATGCCGGAAAGCCGGCATCCTTATTCTGAATAAAGCTGCTAGAAGGCTTGTCACTTTACATTGGAAGACATATCGAATAAAATTAAACCGTATAGTCGGTTTTTTGTTGAATACATAAAAGAACCAACTGTTATCTGTAAGGGAGGGTTTGCATTGACTACCGATAAAGCACTCAGAAAACGCGACCTGATCCTCGACAAAGCGAAGGAACTGTTTATCCAGCGCGGATATGCTGCTACCTCTATGGATGATCTGGTCCATTACATTGGTGTCAGTAAAGGAAGCATCTATTACCACTTTAAAAGCAAAGAAGAGCTCTTTCTTCAGCTTCTCGCTCGGCAGAACCGGGAGTGGATGGATGCTTGGACAGAGAAACAAAGCAGTTTTACGAGCTTTGAGGAGAAATTATACGGTATTGCGGAACATATGGTGGATGACTTCCAGAACCCACTCGCAAAGGTGGGAGAGGAATTTTATATCAGCAATCCGGATAATAAGAGTCTGTTGGATCAGATTCTTACCATTGTGCTAGGACCACGGAAGCTGTATCGTGAAATTTTTCTGGAGGGTGCTAAAGAGGGATTTTTGCCAGAAAATGATGTTGATGAAATTTCAGTTATTTTTGCATCGATGCTGGACGGACTTTCCACTTCTCTATATGAACGCTCTACTGAAGAATTGCGTTTATTGTACCGTAAAGGTGTCGGTTACTTTCTGCACGGGGTGATGGGGGCGAAAAGTGTTCAATAGCTAAACCAGCTATAGTCTCTAATTGTTTAAGTGTAATTGTCGCGGACAGTATCCGGCTTAAACGAGCGGGTATACTGTTTCGTCGATTTAATATAAACCGACCAGTCGGTTTAATCTATTATAGGGGGAAATGTCTATGAAACATCTAATTACGAACCGTTCGTTTGTTCTTCTGATGATGTCCGACCTTTTACAAAATGTCGGCATCTGGATTCGTAACATGGCTTTGCTGTACTTTATTATGGAGAAAAGCGGGAATAGTCCGGTTGCGGTATCTCTGTTGACCGTGATCCAATATGCTCCAATATTCATCTTTTCAATTATAGGAGGCGTTCTGGCGGATCGTTGGCGTCCCAAGCGAACGATGCTTTGGGGGGATATACTCAGCTTTCTGTCCATACTCCTCGTTTTGTTTGTCGTTATGGCGGGATATTGGCAGGCCGTCTTTGGTGTAACGCTCATATCAGCGGTGGTGTCCCAATTCTCGCAGCCCTCTTCAATGAAAATAATTAAACGCTGTTTACCGGATGAACACGTTCCGGCCGCAACGGCGCTGTTACAGACGATGATGTCTCTCTTTATTATTGCGGGGCCGATTGTAGGGACAACGATCTACCAGACTTTCGGGCTGGAGGCATCGCTCATCAGTTTGCTTGCGGTATTCGGTGTGTCGGCGATTCTAATCAGTTTCATTCCGTCTTCGATCGACGATTCAACAGGTGTGGAGGCGTCATCCGATAGCTCGTTTATGAAAGAGCTCCGTGAAGGATTCTCCTATATCAGAACGAGCCAGCTGATTAAAACGATGCTTGTTGTTTATGTCATCCTGGCACTGGGTTCTGGATTAATTCAGCCGCTTGATATTTTTGTCATTACGGAACGGCTTCACCTGGATATGACAAGCGTACAGTGGTTCACAGCGTTAGAAGGCTTTGGCATGCTCATCGGCGGTGTCATCGCTGCAGTTATCGCCGGGAAGTTGAAAGGTTCTGTTTTGTTGTTCAGCGGACTTGCCTTTCTGGGTATATCCACTTTTGTTGAGGTACTGTCCATATGGCCGGGCCTGACCGGAACGATGCGTTTCCTGACAGGCTTGCTTCTGGCGATGGCCCAGACAGCCTTGATGGCCGTTATGATTCGGCAGGTGGATGAGAAATTTGTAGGAAGGTTAAATGGGCTCATGACTCCGGTCTTTACCGCCATGTTACTGATTGGGTCGGGAAGCACAGGCATGTTCATGGCTTCCACCTCCATCGTCGTTGTATATTTCACGGCAGGTATTCTGTTTTTACTCGCTTCCGTAGTCAGCCTGAGACTTCCTTTCTCAGTTGAGCCGGCATCATCTATGCAAGATGTGGCTAAGGAGGTGTAAGGATACAGCACTAAAACACAGTATAAAGGGACCATCTTCAAGGCACTAAGTGTGCTTGGGATGGTCCCTTTTATATAGAAGGAAGAAATCTTATTCAGACGGTTCATCTTTACCAAGTCTGCTATTCCGGTATCCGTAAGCGGCGTAAATGATTATCCCGATCACGAGCCATACAATAAAGCCGATCCAGGTGATACGCTGCAGCGTAGTCAGCAAGTATACACAGCTGATGATTGCAATCAACGGAAGCCACGGTACAAAGGGCACGCGGAATGTGCGTTTCAGGTCCGGATGGGTTTTGCGCAGCACGATAATCCCGAGCGATACGGAGATGAAGGCGAACAACGTTCCGATGCTTGCGAGATCGGCCAGATTACCAAGGGGAACGAGGCCGGAGAACAGTGCGACCCCAATACCGGTTACCCAAGTGCTGAATTGCGGCGATTTTGATTTGGGATGAACGGAGCTCATTTTTTTCGGCAGCAGTCCATCCCGGCCCAGTGAATACAGCAGTCTGGATTGCCCGAACATAACTCCCATAAGCACCGTTGTCAGACCAGCGATGGCCCCAAGCGATATAAAGTACGACATCCAGTCCTGCTGGATATACAGCAGTGCAAAAGCGACTGGGTCTTTCACGTTCAACAGGTCATACGGAACGAGACCCGTCAGAACAGCGGTAACAGCTACATATAGAACGGATACGATGGCGAGCGATCCGAGAATGCCGATCGGAAGGTTCTTCTGCGGCTGTTTCACTTCTTCCGCTGCTGTTGCAATGACGTCGAATCCGATATACGCCAAGAAAGCGATGGCTGCACCGGTCATAACCCCTCCGAATCCGAAGGGCATGAAGGGAGTCCAGTTATCCGGTTCGACATAGAACACACCGACTCCGATAAACAATAGGATGACGCCCACCTTGAGATACACCATAAACGTGTTTAGACGGGTAGATTCCTTGGCACCGCGGGAAATGACCCAAGCGACAACCAAAGCGATGAAAATGGCTGGAACGTCAACGTAAGTGCCCTCGGCAGGGTTAAAAGCGCTGCTGATCGCGGTCGGCAGATGAATGCCGAATCCCGCCAGTACGCTCTGAACGTAACCGGACCAGCTGCTGGAGACGAGTGCACTGGCAAAGCCATACTCCAGAACAAGATCCCAGCCCAAAATCCAGGCGAATCCTTCTCCGAAAGTAGAATAACTGTAGGTATAGGCGCTTCCTGATACGGGTACTGTTGAAGCGAATTCCGCATAGCACAGCGCGCAGAAGGCACAGATAATGCCGGCCAACAGGAACGAGAGAATTAGTCCCGGTCCCGCATGGGTAGCCGCTGTTACCCCTGTTAATACAAAAATTCCTGTCCCCACAATAGAGCCGACGCCAAGGACGATGAGGTCCAGTGCGCCCAGCTGTTTTTTCAAAGAGGAACGAACCTCACCGCCATGCAGAATAGGGATTGGTTTTTTGCGAAGCAGATTTTGTTTCAAGCTCATAAATGGAGTCTCCTAGATGTTATTTAGATAGATTTCCCGATGTATGACCCATCCATTCAGTCATTATAGAGAAAAAATAAATCGAATTAAAGCCTTAAAGCGTTAACAGCGAAGAGGTAATGCTTTACAGTACACAAACGTGACATAATTTACGTTCGAAAATTTTTACTTACGTTAAAATGAAATAAAATAGATAACTTTTAAGATAAATAGTACAAAGGGGATAGAGGGATGGCATACTATAAGCCGCAACAGATTGCGGAGATTACAGTGGAGAATGGGGTCAAAAAAGCACATAATCCACTTTTGACCGTATTGATTCTTGGCTTTTTGGCCGGAGCATTTATTGCGCTAGGTTATCTACTTAATATACGTGTAATTGCCGGTACACCTAAAGAGTTGGGCGGAATAGTCAGCTTAATCGGTGGAGCCGTGTTCCCGATCGGACTCATCTTAGTTTTGCTTGCCGGTGGGGAGCTGCTTACAGGCAATATGATGGCGATATCACTGGCTAAAGTGGCAAAGCGGATCACTTGGGGCGAAGCGCTTAAGAATCTGTCCCTCATCACCTTGAGCAATTTTGTGGGCGCGATATTTGTGGCTTACTTTTTCGGACATGTCGTTGGATTGACGAGCAGTGGTGTTTATCTAGACAAAATGGTGGATTTGGCGGGACATAAGCTGGATGACAGCTTCCTGCAGGCATTCATTTCCGGTATCGGTTGTAACTGGCTTGTAGCATTAGCCGTATGGCTCTCCTACGGGTCTGACAATATGAGCGGCAAAATTCTCGGAATTTGGTTTCCGACCATGGCTTTTGTAGCAATCGGATTTCAGCACGTGGTAGCTAATATGTTCCTAATTCCAGCAGCGATTTTTGAAGGCTATTTCAGCTGGGGAGAATACTTCATGAACTTTATTCCTGTCTGGCTTGGCAATATGGTCGGAGGTGCGATATTCGTAGCATTGGCATACTGGGCTGTATACCTGAAGGATGGTAAACCGGCAGCGGTTGATCAGGGGCAAGCTCCGGCTAAAGCGGGCTATTCACCGGAATTGAAGAAGAAACACGCCTAATTTATAAAAGCATATAAAAATAAATTCGCCATGCCAGGTTTCGGGGGAAGAAACAAGGCATGGCGAATTTTTTTGGGAGTAGTCCATGATACGGCAATAAGAGAAAGGGTCTGGTTCCTCTTACATGCTCTTGTTACGAACTTACCCAGCTGGCTGAAGGCTGAAACACATAAGAAGAAGGAATTTTAGAAAAAGTTTTAGAAATGTGTCTACTTTACGAAAAAGCCTTCTTCGTTTTAAGATAAAGTGATCAATGCAGCCAAGTTCAAGGGGGAGATAACGGAATGATTCATGAGGAGAATGGCGTATTCCCAGCGGTTTGTCCGCTGGATTGTCCGGATACTTGCGGCCTGTTGCTGCATAAAGAGAACGGGAAAATTGTGAAGGTGGCTGGAAATCCAGAGCATCCTATCACACAGGGCGCAATCTGCAACAAAGTACGGAACATGGCGGAACGGGTGTATCATTCGGAACGCATATTATATCCCCTTCGCCGGACCGGCCCAAAAGGCGCTGCGATTTTTGAGCGGATTAGCTGGGATGAAGCGGTGTCGGAAATTACGGAGCGGTTTAAGACGCTTTCCAAGGAATATGGGCCCGAAAGTATTTTGCCGTATAGCTTTTATGGTAATATGGGCGTACTCGGCGTAGACGGAATGGACCGGAGGTTCTTCAACGCACTCGGCTCGAGCAAGCTGAAGCAGAGCATCTGCAATTCAGCTGGAAATGAAGGCTGGAAGTCGGTAATGGGTTTTAACGGAGGGACCATTCCGGAAGAGACGGTTCATGCGGATGTAATTATCGTCTGGGGCGGCAACATTGTCAGCACCAATATGCATCAGGTTGTGCTGGCTGAGAAAGCACGGAAAAACGGGGCCAAGGTGGTCGTTATTGATGTACACAGAAACCAGACCGGGCAGTGGGCGGATTGGTTTATTCCGCTTCATCCGGGAACCGATACGGCGCTTGCTGTTGGTATCATGCATATCTTGTTCCGGAATGGTCTGGTGAACGAGGCGTTTATGCAGCAATACACCTTGGGACATGAGGAGCTTAGGGAGCATGTGAAAGGGTATACGCCTGAATATGTATCCTCGGTAACGGGCATTCCTGCCAGCGATATCGAAAGATTAGCGGCTATGTATGGCCAGGCAGAGGCCGCTCATATCCATATTGGCAACGGACTTCAGCATCACGACAACGGTGGTATGGCCGTACGCAGTATCACTTGTCTGCCGGGTCTTACCGGGCACTGGCTGAAGCAAGGCGGCGGTGCAACCAAAATGAACGGCGGATATAGCAGCATGAACAGCGAAGCGTTGGAACGGCCGGATCTGCGCCCGAATCCGGAAGCCCGTAGAATTAACATGAATCGGATTGGTGAGGCACTTGCCATGACGGACAAGCCTATCAAAGGGCTGTTCGTTTATTGCAGCAATCCGCTTGTTGTAGCACCGGATACGGAGCGGGTGCGTGCCGGATTTGAACGGGAGGATCTGTTCACAGTCGTGCATGACTTGTTTATGACGGATACGGCCAAGTACGCCGATATCGTACTGCCTGCGACATCCTCTTTCGAGAATACCGATGTGTTCGCTTCTTACTGGCATCAATATATACAATTACAGGAACCAGTCATTCCAACTCAGGGTGAGAGCAAAAGTAATATGGAGCTATTCTCTCTTCTGGGACGCGCAATGGGCTTTAATGAGGCTGCTTTCTCTGAAAGTGAAGAAGACATGATTGCTCGTGCCCTGGATCATCCGGACAATCCGTACCTGAACGGGGTTACCTTGAGCGGTTTAAAAGAACACCGTCATGTGAAGCTGGATATGACGCCATACGCCTCGTACTTGAACAACCTGCCGACGGCATCGGGCCGGATCGAGCTGTATTCTACTGCAATGGAGACAGCAGGGCTTCCGCCGCTGCCGACCTATGTACCGCTGAAGGAAGGATATGACGGCATTCGTCGGGGACGGGGCCATAAATACCCACTGATGTTTATTTCGCCGCCGAACCATAACTTCCTTAACTCCACATTTGCCAATGTACCCAAACATCAGAAGCTCGAGAAGGAGCCTTTTCTGCAAATCCATCCGGAAGATGCGGCAGAGAGGGACATCGAGGATGGCATGTGGGTTACCGTATATAATGACCGTGGTACATATGAGGTACGCGCCAAGGTGACGGATAAAATGCTGCCTGGTACGGTTGTAAGTCAGGGACTGTGGTGGGAAGGTGAGGGGCGCAAGCAGCGGGCAAATGCTCTCACATCAGATCGGCTGTCTGATCTCGGTGAGGGTGCTACCTTCTTCTCGACTGTGGTTGAGGTAAAGCTTAAATAGTAGGCATAGGTGAAAAATAGGATGTTATAAAGCATAGTTATTCTGGGATAACGGTTAAGCGGCCGAGACCAGAATCTATTAATAAAGGGCTGTCCTTTATGGTCTGTTACGACCTAAGGACAGCTTTTTTTATACTTTTTTAAATAAGCAATTATTAAAATATCCCGTAGAAGTATAAAAAATCGGGGTTTTATTATATAGTTTCAATAAATTCCCAAAGGTAGAATATTCTTAAGTGAAGTGCAAACGGTTACTTACAGATGAATAGAGACGATTTCTGAAGTACCGCAGGTATCTATATCAATTGAACACGGGAGGAAGAACATGCCGAAAGCGACAACAGAACAGCAGCAACCACCGGTGTCCCGGCAGCTTAAAGCTCACAACAAAAGCCTTTTAGTACGCTTTCTGAAGCAATGGGATGTCCAGCTGATGGTCATTCCAGGAATTATTTTGATTTTCATATTTTCCTATCTGCCGATGTACGGGGTATTAACCGGATTTATGGATTACAACCTGTTCACAGGCTCGAACATCTGGGAAAATCCCTGGGTAGGATTTAAGCATTTTGAAGCTTTTTTCAACGCCCCGGAGTTTGAGAGGCTGATCCGCAATACGATTATCATCAGTTTACTGAAATTTTGCATCGGTTTTCCGGCGCCAATTATACTCGCGCTCATGCTGAATGAAGTTCGCCATATGTTTTTCAAGAGAATTATTCAGACCATCACTTATTTGCCTCACTTTCTTTCATGGGTTATCGTGGCGGGTCTTACCATGGCCATGCTCTCCACGGAGAATGGAAGCATAAACATGATTCTGCAACAAGTGGGGGCGATAGACGACCCGATCAACTTCCTCTCATTGAAAGAATATTTCTGGTCAATCCTGATTTCGGTCAATGTGTGGAAAGAAATCGGATTCTCTTCTATCGTGTATCTGGCGGCGATCGCCAGTATCGATCCGCATTTGTATGAAGCTGCGGACATTGACGGAGCAAGCAAGTTTAAACAAATCTATCTCATTACGCTGCCTTCCATCATACCTGTAGTCGTTATTTTCATGATTCTTGCCATCGGAAATCTGCTAAATGCGGGTTTTGAAGACATCTTGCTCTTGGCGACTAATCCGGTGCTGAGGCCAGTTTCGGACGTAATTGATACTTACGTATATCGCGTGGGCCTTGGGACACATCGCTATTCCTATGCGGTTGCTATCGGATTATTCAAGGCGATCATTAGTATCGGGATGCTTACGATTGCAAATTATGTAGCCCGCAGATCCGGTAACAGCTTATGGTAAGAACCAGTCCGCCCGTAGGAGGTACAACATGTTAAAAAGAATTAGCTTTAACGACAAGGTCATGCTTGTCGTGATATATACCTTGCTCAGTTTACTGGCCTTCTCGGCTCTCTATCCGTTCTGGAATGCGATCGCCGTATCATTCAACGTGGGCGTAGATACCGCAAAGGGCGGGATCACTTTCTGGCCAAGACAGTTCACATTGGAAAACTATGAAATCATATTGAAAGACGAACGTTTGATAAACGGATTTCTAATATCTGTAGCTCGTGTCATTGTCGGGACGGTAAGCTCTATATTTATGACTGCCCTCCTGGCGTATGGAATGACCCGAACATACCTAATCGGACGTAGCTACTACATGGTGTTCTTTGTTTTCACGATGTACTTTGGCGGAGGATTGATTCCGACCTATCTCCTGATCCGTTCACTCGGTATGATGGATACTTTTGCGGTGTTC
This sequence comes from Paenibacillus uliginis N3/975, assembly GCF_900177425.1. Classification (NCBI taxonomy): domain Bacteria; kingdom Bacillati; phylum Bacillota; class Bacilli; order Caryophanales; family Paenibacillaceae; genus Paenibacillus; species Paenibacillus uliginis. The sequence continues at coordinate 276,755 of NZ_LT840184.1, forward strand.
ATTATTCCGTCTCTGATCGGTGTGTGGAACATGATTGTTTTCCGGACCTTCTTCAAGGGCCTTCCGGTCGGATTGGAAGAATCCGCAAATATTGATGGCTGCAGCACATGGGGCATATTCTTCCGGATTATTCTTCCTCTGTCCGGACCGGTTATCGCTACGCTGGCTCTGTTGACAGCTGTTGCCCACTGGAACGACTGGTTTCTGCCGAGCATTTATATCACCAACGAGAAATTGCTGCCGATCCAGACGATATTACGTCAAACCTTGAATGCCAATATTGTATCCGGGCAGAGCTCTTTGCTGGATAGCGCATCGGTTGCACTTATGGAGAAGACAAAGCAAATCACTTCGAAATCGCTCACAATGGCGATGATGATCGTTGTGACCATGCCGATTATCGCAGTATATCCTTTCTTGCAAAAGTATTTTGTCAAAGGCGTACTGGTAGGCTCACTGAAAGAGTAGCATGGGGAACGGTTTAAGGCGAATAGCTTTGAACATATATATTCAAGAATGAGAGGGGTTTAGTGAATGAGAAAGATGAGGAAGCCGCTACTAGTCATGGTATCGCTGTTTCTGGTCCTGGTTACGGCACTAGCTGGGTGCAGTAAGTCCGGTGACGGCAATACGTCCAATCCTGGAACAACAGTGAAGAACGAGGAAAAGAAGGAAAACAACGAAAACAAAGAACCACCAGCTGAAAATACAGATAGCAAATGGGTACTTGGAGAAAAACCGTTGGAATTTTCGGCTTACGCCCACTATAATAATTCCGATTTCCCTAAATATGAAAGCACTCCTATCGGTAAATATCTTAGTGAGGAAAAGCAGGTAAAAATCAATATGATCGCGGCAGCAGGAGCCCACTCCCAAAAGCTTAGTGCGATGATGGCGTCGGATGAGCTGCCTGAAATGATCTGGACGGATCGTAATCATCCGGATATGGAAAGACTTCTCAAGGCAGGAAAGCTGGTAGCGTTTGATGAGTATCTGGATAAGTACCCTAACTTGAAAACGTGGATGGGCGACGATCTTAACATGCTACGTGCAGAAGATGGCAAGCTGTATATGTTCCCGAACTGGTATTCAGCCAATCCTTTTGGTAATGCAGGTTACGTTGTTAATAAAAAAATCTATGAAGAGCTGGGAAAACCTAAGCTCGAAACAACCGACGATCTGTACGACTACCTGGTCAAAGTAAAAGCGAAGTACGGTGACAGCATTATTCCTTTTGAGCCGCATCGTGCACAGGATATGCAAGGACTGGGTGTTCTGTACACAGCATTCGGTGAAGGTGCACTTTATACTTATCTCAACAGTGGCTTGCGCGCCGTTCCGAAGGACGGCAAACTGACGTCCGTATTGACTGATCCGGTATTCCGCGAGGCTCAGAAATACATCGCTAAGTTGTATAGAGAGAAACTCATTTCTCAAGACGCCTTTAACCAAACCGAAGACCAGGTATTAGAAAAAGTTATGACAGGAAGAGTAGCCGTATTTGCCGGATCCAGTCCGACAACGTTTGCTGGTGAAGCGCAACCGGAATTAATCAAAAACGATCCGAACGGCGGATATTTCATGATCTGGCCAATACACAAGCCAGGTCTGGATAAGAATAAAATTTACCCAGGCACGTACACGAGTTTTGGATGGAACGCGGCGTATATTACAACAGCTGCCAAAGACCCTGAAGCGATCTTCGCTTTCCTTGACTGGTATACAAGTCCAGAAGGTATGAACGTTCAATTCTTTGGTCCAGAGGGCAAGAACTGGAAAGGGTTTGATGAGGAAGGCAAACCGAATTTCCCTGAGACTTATGATCCGAAAGAAGTAGCCGAAATTCAAACCAAGAATGAACCGGTTATGTTTGTAGGTAATACGAGCTACATTGATCCTGCCAAATACAAATACATGGCAAAGCTTCCGTTCGAGGAGCAGGATTGGAGAACGCGTTATCAACAAACGATCACTTGGCCTACTCAATATAACGTAACTGAATTTATTAATCTTAATCCGGATCCAGAGTCTGAAGAAGGCGTTATTCAGACATCCGTCGATGAAATGTTCCTGGAGATTTACGCCAAATCAGTTATGGCCGGAAGTGACGAAGAAGTCGACCAAATTCTCGATCAGGGCAACAAGGATTTAGTGGGACTTGGCTATGAGAAACTTCTGGAATGGCGTACTGCTAAATGGCAGGATAACTTGACTAAAATGAATAAAAAATAATGGAACTGAGTCAATAAAGTGTTGATGACATCCCAAAGAATCCATGGATTCTTTGGGATATCTCTATTTTAACATCCAATTTTTTTCTTATTTTGTAGTACCTGATAGGTGGCTTGTCGAGTATGATAATGGTATGATCGCGGATTTATAGGATAGGTTCCGACAATGATCTGGGGGGATTCCATGTACAAGGTACTGTTGGTGGATGATGAAGAACTTGACTTGGAAGGGATGAAGAGATTTATTCCTTGGTCCGATCTGGGCATGGAAGTGAAAGGGAGCGTAAACAATGCACTGTCGGCTTGTGAAATTATGGAGAAGGAAACGATTGACATTTTAGTCAGCGACGTCAATATGCCCTACATGTCCGGACTTGAGCTTGCGCGCATTGCGCTTGAACGCAAACCTAATATACGGATCATATTTGTCAGTGGATATCAGGAATTCAGCTATGTACAGCAAGCATTGTCCTTGAAGGCGTACAGCTATGTATTAAAACCGATGAATGACAGCGAACTGGTTTCTTCATTACTTAAGGTAAAGCGGGATCTGGATGAAGAAATGAAACAGCGCGAGGTGGAGAAGGCGTATCACGAGATGATACCTATTGTCAAAAGCGATATTCTCATTCGTCTGCTCGAAAGAGAGGAATCAGAAGAATCGTTATCCAAGATAACGATGTCTTATGGTTTCGATCAGATGAACTGGCCGGTTCGCGTAGCGGTTATGGAGCTGGATAATTTGCCTTGGAGACAAGCAGGGGACTTTACTTCGCAGCGGAAAATGTCGAGGGTATTTTTGCAGCAAATTCACGAAAGTATAACTGGTCTCGGCATGATCCCCTACTGCAAGTTTTCTTCTCAACGAATTGCATTATTACTTGAAGACGATTCGGCCAATCGAATGGTGAGTACATTGACCGAAAGAGTACAGCAGCATCTATCGTCATCGATTACAACGGGAATTGGGGAACCTGCGCACGGGATGGATCAGCTGCAAATGTCCTACCGGCAGGCAGTAGAGGCAGTTGAAGGGAAGATGTTCCTGGGTAAGGGAAGTGTGATTAAGTACGAGGATGTAAGTGCTGAACCGGGGATGCTTGATGCACGTATGCTAGACGAACGGATGACCGCCCTTTTGAACGCGATGGAGGGGTACGAACTTGTTCAAATCTGTGATGAGCTCGAAAAATTGTTCGGAACGATAACGAGTCTGCGCTCCCGATTTACCGTTCATAATATGTCCAACTATATTATTTGGAAGCTGGATCAGTATTTAAGCAGTAGAAATGAAGACTTGTTTGAGCTGCTGGGCATGGAAATTCATCATTTGGATATTTTGATGCAGTTTGAAACCGTCAGTGATATACGTTCATGGTTTAGACAGCGTATGTTTGAAATTTCCGAGAGACTGTATGAGAAAACCAATTCGAAGGATAGCAAATTCATTCGAAATGTCATCAACACCATGAAAGAGCGAATGAGTGAGAATATTACGATTAAAGATATCGCGCAGCATTTTTCTTTTTCTCCCAGTCACATTGGCTTTCTGATCAAGGAGAAGTCAGGAAATACATTTAATGAACTGTTAGTGCAGCTCCGCATGGAAAAGGCATGTGAGCTGCTAAGACAGCCCGGAATGAAAATCTATGAAGTGGCCGATCAGGTAGGGTATCGGTATCTTCCGTATTTCAGCAGGCAATTCAAGGAGAAGTTCGGTATCACTCCGATGGAATATCGAAAGAGAGAGAATGAATGATTATGCGCTCCATGCCATCCATCACAGCTAATAAAAAGAGGCTGGGATACATACCGATCGGATACAAGCTGATACTGACTTTTTTGATATTTATATTGTTACTGGTTTCGGTAAACTTCTATATATCCCATTCTATGTATGACGCTTCCATGCGTAAGCAGACCCGTGTGAACATCCAGGGAACGTTGATGCAGATACGTGATAATGTGGCCTATAAAGTCGATGATATCGTTCAAACATCCTTCACGCTCTACGACGATCAAGCCCTGATCCAGAGTATTCGGAAGAAGGAGACGAGCTATAATAATTATAATCGAATGACTAAGGTGATTAAACCGAAGCTGGAGAGCGCCTCAAAAGCCATCGGACTGAATTTAAGGCTGTCTGTCTATTTTCATAATGAAACGATCGATCAAAAATACCAGATATGGGAAAAGAAAAATAAACAAGACTTTGCCGAGCAAACGTTTGATATTTATCATATGAAGCATATCATTAATAAGTTCTGGTATTTTACGCTGCCGAAAGAAAGATATAACGTGACGATGTTGTGGAAACAGGTTGAAGAGGATGAGAGGGATGGACGTATCTCGCTGATTCGCCGTATAGTTGACATGCAAAACCCGCTTGAAATTGAGGAAGTGGGAATTATGCGGTTTAGCGTACGTATTTCAGAATTGTTCGAAAGTGTCGACTACACGAAGCTTGGGGAAGGCAGCATGCTGTCGGTGGTGGACCCTGTTGGGAATGTCGTATTTACTTCAGGAAAAGCGATTGAAGAAGATAAACAGAACTATTTGACGATTGAAGAGAGTCTGCCACAGCAAAACTGGAAGATCGTTGCGCAAGTTCCACTTAACATTATCGAACAGGAAGCCAAGCGGGTTCGTACCGTTTTTATTATTATTTGTATACTGTGCGTGGTGCTGTTTACATATGCGGGATTTTTAATTTCTCAGTATTTTTCCAAACGAATTATGAAAATTGTATCGGTGCTTAATTCATTCCGGGAAGGGGATCTGCATAAACGGATTGCGTATCGCGGAAAGGGAGAGTTCCCTCAGATTGCTAATGCCTTGAACGCAATGGGCGAGGATATCGAAGCTTTAATCAATAAAGTGTATCTGACCCAGCTGCAAAAGAAGGAAGCAGAGCTTGAAATGCTGCAATCGCAGATTAACCCTCATTTTTTGTACAATACGTTGTCGTCTATTAATCAGCTTGCAAAATTCGGTGAAACCGAAAAACTTCAGAACATGGTTGTGCAGTTGGCGCAGTTCTATCGTCTTACCTTAAATTCAGGAAAAACGATGATTCCGATTGCGGCAGAGGTTGAACAGGCGATCGCTTATCTGGATATCCAAAAGGTGAAGTACGGCCAGCGTATGGAAGTGAGCTTCGATATTGATGCGGATATATGGTCTTACGAAACGGTAAAGCTGATTTTGCAGCCTTTTATCGAAAATGTGCTGAAACATGCCTGGAGCGGGGATCGGATTCATATTCGAATTTCTGTAATGAAGGAAGGCGACTCCGTTATATATCGGATCATTGATGATGGTCTGGGCATGAAGCAGGAGAGAATTGATGAAATATTTGATCCTCGAGATGATAGCCACATGGGCTGCGGTATTCGGAATATCGATCAACGGGTGAAGCTACATTACGGCAATGAGTATGGCGTATCCATCTTCAGCCGGGTCGGGATCGGTACTTCCGTGCAAATCCGTATACCGGCAAGAAAGCGGAATCTGCAGGGCAGAAGCAAAGAGTAGTAACAATAGCTGGCCGGTTTCCGCCTTGTCGTCGCTAAGGTGAAGCGTCACTGAAAGTTCTTGCTTGAGACGCCAATTTGAGCAATACTGTATTTTGAGGCCAATACTAATTTTTTTTGTTATACGAAAAATAGAAAAGCCCATTGGGGCTTTTTTCTTTTGTAGAGATTAATTCTTACGAGTTACGGGAGTGACAGATGAAATTTTTACAGCAGTATCCTAAAGAAGTAAGGGGTTTTCTCGTAGCGAGCCTCGTGAATTCCGCCGGCGGTTCACTCATGTGGCCGCTGACAACGATGTATGTGTTTGATGAGCTCGGACGCAGTATGCAGGACGCGGGGCTTGTTATTTTGCTTCAGTCTGTGGGCGGCATAGCTGGACAATTGTTTGGCGGTGCGCTATATCACCGGATCGGTGTGAAAAGGCTGATCGTCGGTTCGCTGGCGCTGAATGCGCTCGGACTGTTCTCGTTGCCGTTTATTAACGGCTTCTGGCCTTTCTTGCTCCCGATGATGTTGTTTATCGGTTTTTGTAACTCGGTATCCTTGCCAGCGATTCAGGCATTTATCGGTTTCCGATTTGCCGACCGTCGTGGAGAGCTGTTTAACGTTATTTATGTAGCCAATAATATCGGGATTGCTCTAGGGACTGCTATGAGCGGGTTCTTAGCCGAAATTTCGTACCACCTGAGCTTTGTGGCAAATGGATTGACTTCAGTCGGTTTTGCGATCTTTTTCTTGACCTATCTAAGCCGTCTTGACGGATCGGGGGAAAGGGAGGAAGAAGGCCATCATCCAAAGGTAAAGACACCGTTACCTGCAGGACCTGGTGCAAGGGCGCTTTTGGGGAACATCCGGATCTACTTGTTCATGGGTTTTGGGTCGCTCTTTATGTGGTTTGGTATGTCGGTGTGGAATACCGGTGTATCGCCACATATTATTTCAGAAGGGATGCCAAAGACCGCCTTCAGTTACTTGTGGACGCTTAACGGCATTCTGATCTTTGCTGCCCAGCCGCTGACGACACTCATCAAGCGGTGGTTCGCCCGTACCGAAACGATGCAAATGACGATAAGTGCCGTATTTTATGCAGCGGCATATATGGTCATTGTTGTGATGAACAACTACCCAGGCTTTGTGCTAGCTATGGTGCTTGCGACACTCGGTGAAATGCTGATCTCACCAGCGATACCTGCATTCATTGCGGATCGTGCCGGAAATGCCGCCCCGTTCTACATTGGAGTAGCTGGCGGCATGGGCTCGGCCGGAAGAGTTTTCGGACCTTACGCCATGGGCACGCTCTATGATGGCGGAGGACTGACACCGGTAGCCTGGTTAGCTGTGGGAACGGCGGCGATGTCGTTCTTGTCATTTATTATTCATGCTCGGCTCAGTAAGGGCCGTCCAGTACACGAGAGCATTTCCGCATAAAAGTACAAGTCATTCGAACGCTCTAACTACTCTAGGTGATAGAGAAACATACATGGTTATGAAAGCAGCAGGCGCAAATTAGAGCTTGCTGCTTTTGTAATTTGTGCAAACGATGTTACACCATATGTCAAAAAAAGACTTAAAAAAATTTAAAAAAGCATATTGAAATCGCTCTCAGGTGGCGCTATAATGAACCTGTCGAAACGTTTCAAAACATAACACGAATATTTAAGTTATCAAGCAATCAACTAGAATATTACATCATCTCCATGAGCACCTGCATACGTGGACAAAGCATGAGAAGGTGCTTGATACAAGCAATAAAGGGACAAAAGGATTATAAATCAACTCATTATCCGGCGTCTTTATTTTTTCGAACGAAATCGAAACGTTTCGAAGTAAGTGCTTTCAATTTACGTTTTACAGGCAGGTAAATAAAAAAACGGGGTGAATGTAGAATGAAAAAGAAATCATTATCTCTGATCTTGGCAACACTTCTTGTGTTCTCAGCAGTTTTAGCCGGATGTGGTTCGAAGGAATCTGATAGTTCTGCTGGAGAAGGCGGAGCCAAGGACAAAGAATTGAAGGTTTGGCTTATGGGCGACGAAACAGATAAGACCTTGATTAATGAATTTGAAGAAAAAAATCCTGGAATTAAGGTGAATGTTCAATCCATTCCTTGGGGCAGCGCGCACGATAAACTCCTTACGGCAGTTGCATCCAAAAGCGGACCCGATGTAGTACAGATGGGCACAACCTGGATTCCGGAATTTGCAGGAGCCGGAGCTCTGCTGGATCTGACGCCATATCTGGATAAATACCCGGCTTTGAAACAAGAGAATTATTTTGACGGCGCCGTAGAAACGATGAGTTACGATGGCAAGGTTGTCGGTATTCCGTATTACGTGGAAACACGCGCACTGTTCTACCGTACAGATACTTTGGCTGAAGTCGGCTATCCGGAAGGTCCGAAATCTTGGGATGATATGAAGGATGCGGGTAAAAAGCTGGCAGCTAGAGGAGAAGGCAACTACGCTATAACGATCGATGCTAAAGATATGAACTATCTGTCCATGTTTGCTTGGCAGAATGGAAGCGCAATGATTGATGAGAACCGTACGCCTCACTTTAACGAACCGGAATTTATGGGAGCTATGGAATATCTGAAGAGCTTCTATGATGATGGAATGACACCGATCGCAACCGACCTGGATCTGTTTGCTGCATTTAAAGACGGAGTGTTTCCGATGTTTATCAGTGGGCCTTGGATGATTTCGGGTGTCAAGGAGAAAGCACCTGAGATTGAAGGGAAGTGGGCTACCACAACGCTTCCAGCCAAAGAAAACAATTCATCATTTCTCGGTGGCGCAAACTTGTCTGTATTCAGCACTACCAAGAACGCAGAAGAAGCTGTTAAATTCATCGACTTCATGAGCCAAAAAGAAACGCAGCTGAAAAACTACGATATATCCAAAAACCTGCCTGCTGTAAAGAGTGCATGGGAAGACGCGCGATTTGAAGATCCGATCATTGCTACATTCGGAAAGCAGTTAGAAAGCGCCAAACCAGTTCCGTTCATTAAAGAATGGGATGCCATTTCCCAAGAGGCAATCGCAGCCTTTGAGAAAGTTACCGTTGGCGGTGCTGACATGAAGACAGAAATGGATCAGTTGAACACGAAGGCTACTGAGCTATTGTCGAAGAAATAAAAATTAGTGTTACGCAGCCCGGCTTGTTTCGTCATAGGACGAAACAGGCCTGACTGCATCAAGGAGAGTTACGTATTACCGGAAACCTACACTTACAGGAGGTGAATGACATTGCAGAACTTTATCAAGCGCTTTAACCGATATAAGTATCCTTATATGTTTATTGCGCCCGCGATTCTGCTGCTTTTGACGTTCTCGATCATTCCTATCATCATTGCACTGGTCATCAGTTTCACGGATATTGACCTTGCCGGTCTGGCAGATTACTCAAACATTCAAGGCGTCGGCTTCGACAATTTTATTAATGTTTTTAAAGATCCGGTTTTCCTGAAATCCGTTTATAACACTTTGTTCTATGTTATTATCGGGGTGCCGCTCGTTGTACTGCTTGCCATGAGCGCTGCACTGCTGCTTAACTACGGTACGGGATGGTTGTTTAAGATGTTCCGTGTTGTCTATTATATGCCTTCCATTACGAACATCGTGGCGGTCGCGGTTGTTTGGGGTTACTTATACAACAGCCATTATGGCCTCTTTAACTATATATTGTCCTTGGTTGGAATTCCGGCACAGCAGTGGCTGACCGATCCGACACTTGCGAAGCTGTCACTCATATTGTTGGCGGTCTGGAAATCTATCGGTTTAAACATGATTATTTTCCTTGCTGCACTGCAGGGTATCCCGCGTTCTTATTATGAAGCTGCGGAGATCGACGGTGCGAACAAGCGGCAGAAACTTTTCTTTATTACAGTGCCGCTGCTTAGCTTTGCAACCTTCTTTGTAACGATTACAACGCTGATTGGCTGGATTCAATTCTTCGAAGAGCCGCTGGTCATGACAAAAGGCGGTCCGTTGAACGCAACGATGTCGATGGCGCTATTCATTTACAACAACGGCTTCCAGCTCAGCAATTTCGGCTATGCGGCCGCAGGATCATTTGTGCTCTTCATCATTCTCATTATCACGACGATGGCGCAATTCGCCTTGAAGAAAAAAGATGTTGAGTATTAAGTTCACGCGGGAAAACCGTATCGTAACCGAAGGAGGTATAGAGCATGGCATCTAAAAGAATAGAAAAAACACTCATGACGGCTCTGCTCATTGCAGGAGGATTACTAATGATGATCCCGTTTATCTGGATGATCACTTCCTCATTCAAGCCGGAAAATGAATTTACGGCGATTCCGCCGACACTCTTACCGAAAGATTTTACCTTTCAAAATTATGTGGATTTGTTTGTGAAGATGGACTTTTTGGTTTACCTGAGAAATACACTTATTATCGTGTTTTTTGGGTTCATTGGCTTAATGCTCAATGCGATTGCAGGGTATGCATTCGCCAAGTTCGAGTTTCCGGGTAATAAAAAATTGTTTTACCTCGTGCTTGCAACGATGATGATTCCGGGGCAGGTAACGATGATACCTGTCTACCTGATTATTAATGCAATGGGTTTGACGAACACGATGGCGGGCATTGTGCTGCCGGGTCTGGTTGGAGCCTTCGGTATTTTTCTGTTCCGTCAGTTTATGACGACGATTCCGATGGACCTAATCGAGGCAGCCCGACTGGATGGTGCAGGAGAGCTGCGGATATTTTTCCGGCTTATTGTCCCGATCACCAAACCGGTATTTGCGGTACAAGGGATATTGACTTTTATCGGCGCCTGGAACAGCTTTTTGTGGCCGCTCATAATGGCGAACGATCAATCTCTTTATACGCTTTCCGTCGGCTTGCAGCTCCTTAAAGGCCAGCACGGTAGTGATTTCGGTTTGCAAATGGCAGGTGCGGCATTTATGGTCGTTCCGATCATTATCATTTTTTCTTTTTTCCAAAAGCACATTATAGAAGGATATACGATCTCCGGTATGAAATAACAATAGATAGAGTTTTTCTTGGAATAGAAGGGGCGGAATGAAATGGCAACGATAAAGGATGTGGCGAAGCTTGCTGGGGTTGCATTGTCGACTGCTTCGTATGCGTTAAGCGGCGATAGCAGGGTGAGTGCCAAGACAAGGTCAAAGGTGCTGGAGGCGGCAAGGCAGCTGAATTATCGTAAGAACGGTTTTGCCATGGATTTGAAGCGTAGCCGCACAAAGACAATCGCCCTCATTTTGACCGATCTTTCCGGACCGTATTACTCAGAGCTAATCCGCAGCGTGCAGGAAGTGGCGCTGGCCAACGGTTATGATCTGATTGCTTGCAGTTCTATTGGCGGTAGAGATTCCACGGCAGTCAAATTTTTGCGGGAGAAGCGGGCAGACGGCGCAATCGTACTCGCGCCTAACATTCGTGATGAAGTATTGATTGAAACCGCCGGGCCCCGATTTCCGATTGTTGTGATGGATCGGGAAATATCCAGCGAATATTTGGTCAATGTTCTTGTAGACGGTGTGCAGGGCGGTTATACCGCTACCCGCCACCTGATTGACGCCGGTCATAGAAGTATTGCTTATATAAGCGGTCCGAATGACTCGTACGACAGCCAGCTTCGCTATCAGGGATATTTGCGGGCGCTGTCGGAGGCGGGTTTAGAGGAGCAGTCGAAATGGCGGCTTAGCGGCAATTTCGTACGCGAGGGTGGCTATAATGCCACTAAAATGATGATTATGCAGGGATCGCTTCCGTCAGCGGTGTTTTACGGTAATGACGAGATGGCGATCGGGGGACTGAAGGCATTTGAGGAAAGTGGGATATCCGTGCCGGGAGATGTATCCGTCATCGGATTTGACGACATTCAAATTGCCGAGTATGTGAATCCGCCGTTAACGACGATTCGTCAGCCAAAGAGTGAGGCGGGTTCACTTGCTGCACACTTGCTCTTTCAGATCCTGGGTGGTGAAGAAGTGAACAAGGAGTACATGCTGACAACCGAAATGATGGAGCGCGAATCCGTAGGCAAAAAATAAAGTTCTGATGGATGAAGTACCGACAGGGAGGTGAAGAAGTATGGCATGGATAACATGTGATTTTTTTGCAGAGACGCTTGGACTTTCCACGAGTATTCATGTATTTTTACCGCAGTCAGGCTTAGATCCATCCAGCCATTCTTCCAAGCTGCCGGTGCTATACTTACTGCACGGCCGGGGAGCTGATCACACAGAGTGGATGCGGAATTCGTCTATTGAGCGGTATGCTGAGAGTAAGGGCATCGCATTGGTTATGCCAGGTGTGGGACGAAGCTATTATATGGATATGGCTAACGGATTGCCATACTTTACGTTTCTTAGCGAGGAGCTTCCTCAGCTTGTTAAGTCGTTTTTTCCGATATCGGACCGAAGAGAAGACACCTATGTGGCAGGAATCTCGATGGGCGGGTATGGTGCGTTCAAGCTGGCTATGAGTTATCCGGAGCGTTTTGCAGCTGGCGCAAGTCTGTCAGGTGGGCTCGATCTTGCCAGTCGTGCTGCTGGACCGGCCTTTCAGGAGTCTGAAATCCGCGCGCTCTTTGGTAATGTGGACAGGTTGAAAGGTAGCCGGAACGATCTGTTATTCTTGGCCGAGAAATTCGCGGCACACGAAGGGAATAAACCAAGGTTGTATCAGTGCTGCGGAACGGAAGATTTTTTGTATCAAGACAATCAAACCTTCCGTCAATATGCGGAGAACCTGGGGATCGAAGTGACTTATGAGGAAGAACCGGGTGAACATGAATGGGGATACTGGGACTATAAAATCCAGCGTGTGCTGGATTGGCTGCCCCTGCCCTGATTTTTTGCGTCTCTATTTTGTGAAACGTTTCGATTAAGGAGGCGTTATTGGCCCCTTCTTAACCGGATTATTGATAGGTGTTTTAAGAGGTAAAATGCTTTTAAATCAATACAATTTTGGTTTTTTTCGGAGTTAAAGGTATTTTATCAAAACGTTTCGAATATTACATTGCAGTGTCCGACAAGGACAAAAGGAGGATGGGGAATGGCAGATCAACAACTGTTTTCTCTTGTGGAGCGGATGACGCTGGAGGAGAAAATTGCACAGCTTATGCAGCTGGCTGTTCCTTTTTTTGAAGGAGCTGAAGAATCCGGGCAGATTACAGGACCGATGGAATCGCTCGGCATAACGGATGAAGTCGTGCGAAATAGCGGCTCAGTGCTCGGTTTGGCGGGCGCAAAAAAGGTCATAGCCGTTCAGGAAGCCCATCTGCGTAACAACAGGCTGGGTATCCCGCTACTGATCATGGCGGATATCGTTCACGGTTTTAAGACCATCTTTCCGGTGCCGTTGGCCATGGGGTGCTCTTGGGACCCCGGGCTGGCAGAGCGGAGTGCAGAAATTGCTGCCCTTGAAGCTTCGGTATCCGGTCTTCATGTAACGTTTGCGCCGATGGTTGACTTGGTACGTGATCCCCGCTGGGGACGTGTGATGGAATCCACCGGTGAAGATCCGTATTTGAACAGCGAATTTGCCCGAGCTTTTGTGCGGGGATTTCAGGGGAATGACCTCAGCGGTGATGTTCACCGACTTGCGGCTTGCGTGAAGCATTTTGCCGCTTACGGAGCAGGCGAAGGCGGTCGTGATTACAATACGGTGGACATGTCGGAACGGCAGCTGCGGGAGTATTACTTGCCTGCTTACAAGGCAGCGCTGGATGAGGGCTGCGAGATGGTGATGACAGCCTTTAATACAGTGCACGGGGTTCCGGCTACAGGCAATAAACGATTGATGCGTGACTTGCTGCGCAGCGAATGGGGCTTTGACGGTGTGCTGATCTCTGATTGGGGAGCGGTGAAAGAGCTGATCCCCCACGGGGTAGCCGAAGACGAGGCAGAGGCAGCACTAAAGGCGATTCAGGCGGGTGTGGACATTGAAATGATGACATCTTGTTATATTCACCATTTGCCGGAGCTTGTAAGTGAAGGACGGGTGGATGAGAGTCTCATTGATGAAGCCGTACTGCGTATCCTGTCCTTGAAAAAGCGATTGGGGCTGTTTGAGCGTCCGATGAGAGGGGCAGATCCCGAAGCGGAGCGGGAGCTCGTATTCTGCGATGAGCATCGCCATGCGGCACGTGAGGCTGCAGCCAAATCCTGTGTTCTGCTGAAAAATAACTCGGTTCTGCCGCTGCAGCCTGAGCAGCGTGTCGCGCTGATTGGTCCTTTTGCTGCAAGCGGAGATATTCTGGGCCCATGGTCATGGACGGGCTCGAAAGAAGACGCGGTGACAGTGGAACAAGGACTTCGGTCCAAACTGTCTTCAGGAAGGCTCATAACAGCCGAAGGCTGCGGAGTGAGCTCTATGACCGAGCAGCAGCTGGAGGAGGCGTTGAAGGCCGCCAAGGAAGCCGATGTTATCGTGCTTGCGCTGGGTGAGGATTCCGAGATGAGTGGAGAAGCGGGCAGCCGGGCATTCATTACGCTGCCGGAACCACAGCTTGAGCTGATTAAGCGTCTCAAACCGCTGCAGAAGCCGATGGTTGTCGTCCTGTTCAATGGCCGACCACTGGACCTGCACGGTGTGCTGGATAAGGCGGATGCGGTACTGGAAGCTTGGTATCCGGGAAGTGAAGGCGGAGCGGCTGTAGCTGAACTTTTGACAGGAGAAGTGAATCCGTCTGGCCGTCTCAGCATGTCTTTCCCTTATTCGGTTGGACAGGTGCCGGTGTATTATAACCACTTTAACACCGGACGTCCGAAAGACGCACCAGACGCGCAGGAACGCTATGTATCACAGTATTTGGACATCCCGAATGAGCCGCTGCTGCCGTTTGGATTCGGACTCAGCTATACGGATTTTAGTTACGGGAAAATGAAGTTGTCGGCTGAGGAAATGTCACCCGATCAGCCTCTTGAAATTACAGTCTCTGTTACGAACGCCGGAGATATGGCTGGTGAAGAGGTGGTACAACTGTACATCCGTGATATGTCAGGTGAGGTTGTAAGACCACTCAAGGAGTTGAAGGCTTTCCGCAAGTTGCTACTGCAGCCGGGTGAACAACAGGACGTTACCTTTACTCTGACGGAAGAACAGCTTCGATATCACCATTCCGATCTATCCTTCGAAAGTGATGCAGGACAGTTCTGTATCATGGTTGGAAGGAACAGCGAGGACACAGAGACACGACAGTTTAAACTACGGAAATAGAAATAAAGGTATGTATTTTTACAGAATAGGAAGTGAAACGATGACAGCCAAGATTGAAAAGAGAGATTCAAAAGTAGTTCTCCAGGCCGGAAAATTGACGTTTTCGTTTTTGCCAAGTGGTGATCTTTATCAAGCGACTTACGGCAACATGATGATTAACCAGCTGCTCACGAATCCGATTGACGGTGCCGTAAGCAATTTATTTTTAAGAATTCATACCCCGAACGGCATTGAGGCCGTACCGCTTCTGGGTGTGCATTCGAAAAGCCTTGTCACTCGTCTGGATAACCGGATGATGTGGGAAGGAAACGCTAGTGGTGTTACTTACAAGGTTTTGTTCACCCCAACGGACAGCGGTATATGGTTCTGGGATGTTGAGCTTCAAGGGGAAGGGATTCAGGTCGACCTTATGTATGGGCAGGATATCGGGATCGCACATCCGGGCGTAGTTCGGACCAATGAGGCATATTTGTCCCAGTATATCGACCATGCCGTGTTTGAACAGGAAAAGAACGGATACGTCATCTGTTCCCGTCAAAATCAGCCGCAGGGCGGTGTATTCCCATACCTCCAGCAAGGCTCGCTTACTCAGGCGATCGGTTATGCAACAGATGGCTTTCAGTTTTTCGGTCTTTCTTACAAAGAGACGAATACACCAGAAGCTCTGTACAAGGAAAGCTTAGCGAATGAAGTGTATCAATATGAATTCGCTTATACCGCTCTGCAGTCACCGTGCGTGAAGCTTGATGGCTCGGCCCGGTTCGTATTTTACGGGATGTATAAAGACAATCACCCGGATGCTGTCACATCTCTGGAATTCCAGGATGAGCTTCAGGCCGTATGGCAGGTTGAATCACAGCGTATCACAGAGGCTGGGGAGAAGCTCCCGCGTGTGGAGCATTCATCAATCTTGGGAGATCACCTGCGTACATTGCCTATGACGGAAGATGAGCTGAAGGTCTTGTTCCCTGTACGCCGACAAGAGGAGTGGGTTGGGGAGGAATTGCTTTCATTTTTCACGGATACCTATGAACATATCGTCTTGAAGGAAAAAGAGCTTCGCGTTGAACGCCCGCACGGTCATATCCTGATGAGCGGCAATAACGTGTCACTCGGCAGCTCTGCGATAACGACAACTTCATATATGTACGGCTTGTTTAACTCCCAGCTGGTTATCGGCAACACCAATTTCAACAAAATGATGAGCAACGCCCGGAACGCGCTTAACGTACCCAAAACGTCCGGACAGCGGATCTACATCGAGATCGATGGGAAATATCGTCTGCTGAGTATGCCATCTCTGTTCGAGATCGGCTTTAACTATGTGCGGTGGTACTATAAGACGGAAGATGACATGCTGATTATTACGAACTTTACGGCTGCGGCAGCACCGGAGGTGACATTGCAAGTCCGTTCCGAAAGCGGAAGAGCTTATCGTTATCTGGTGACCCATCAGATGACGATGCATGTCAATGAATATGAGGTTCCTTATCATATGGTCCAGGAAGACGATATGCTTACGTTCCGAGCAGATCATACTTCGCTCAGCGCATCAGTGTACCCGGATCTTCATTACCGCCTTCAGGTGACGGGAGCCGATATGCATGTTACAGACGAGACCCGTCTGGCAAGCAACGTCGTACCGGGCAGTGCTTCCTTAAGCGTATTACAGCTCAGCGAAAGCGCCGACTGGACAATGACTATTCAGGGCAGCCTTGATAAAGATGTGGCTCCTTTGCAGGTACGTCAAGCCGAAGAAGAAATAACAAGCTATCGCGCGTTCTACACTTCCGTAATGAATGGATTCAACCTGAGCTTTAAGGATGGTCATGATGACAGCTTGTTCAAGGTGAATGCTCTGGCCTGGTGGTATACCCACAATATGTTCGTTCATTACTCCGTTCCGCACGGTCTGGAGCAATACGGCGGCGCGGCTTGGGGAACACGTGATGTGTGCCAGGGACCTGTGGAATATTTTATGGCTACTCATAAATACGAACAGGTACGGGATATTCTGTTTGAGGTGTATTCCCACCAATATGAAGATGACGGCAACTGGCCGCAGTGGTTCATGTTTGACAAATACGCCGCTATTCAGCAGGAAGAGAGTCACGGAGACATCATCGTATGGCCGCTGAAGGTGCTCGGCGATTATTTGGCAGTTACTAATGATTACAGCGTTCTGGAGCAGGCCGTTCCTTATACTAGAAAACATAGCTTCGATTTCACGGAGGAACGGTATACCGTACTTGAGCATGTGAAGAAGCAACTTGCATACATTCAAAATCATTTCCTTCATGATACACATCTGTCCTCTTATGGGGACGGAGACTGGGACGACACGCTTCAGCCAGCCAATGCCCAGCTGAAACAGTACATGGTCAGCAGTTGGACTGTAGCTTTGACATACCAGACCTTGAATCAGTTCTCTCGTGTCATGGAGAATGCCGACCCGGCAATGGCCCAGCATGTGCGAGGCCTGACGGAAGGAATACAGCGTGATTTCAATCGTTATATACTCAAGTCGGAAGTCATTCCTGGTTTTGTATATATGGAAAGTCTGGAGCAGAGCAAGTTACTGCTTCATCCGACAGACCAGGAGACGGGAATCCAGTACCGTCTGCTGCCAATGACGCGCAGCATGATTAGTGAGCTGTTAACGCCTGAGCAGGCGGAGAGCCATTATGAGATCATCCGTGAACAACTGTTCTGCCCGGATGGGGTAAGGCTGATGAATCGTCCTGCCGTGTATGCAGGCGGCGTCAGCACACACTTTAAGCGGGCGGAACAGGCAGCGAATTTCGGCCGGGAAGTCGGTCTGCAATACGTTCATGCACACATCCGTTTTGTTGAGGCGATGGCAAAGCTCGGCAAGAGCAGTGAGGTATGGAGCGGGCTTGAGCTCATTAACCCGATCGGTATTACCGAGGTTGTGCCAAATGCGGAGCTGCGTCAGAGCAATGCTTACTTCAGCAGCTCGGACGGGAAGTTTAATACCCGTTATGAAGCTCAAGAGTCTTTTGGTGAACTGCGGAGCGGTCGTGTTCCTGTTAAAGGGGGATGGAGAATTTACTCCAGCGGCCCAGGGATCTACATGAACCAGCTGATCTCGAATGCCCTTGGTATCCGTGAAGCGGGAGGGGATTTGGTTATTGATCCGGTTCTGCCTCAATCACTGCATGGTCTGCAGTTCCAGTTCCAATATGCTGGAGCTCCAGTAACGTTCAGCTATCATGTGGATGGTGTGGAACCGTCCCGCGTTACGATTAACGGACAAGATGTGCATACCGATACGCTTCAGAACCGTTACCGTACAGGAGGCGTACGCATTTCAAGAGACGACTTCAAGCGGCTGGCTGGAGACAGCGGAAGTGGTTGCATCGTGGAAATTTACTGCGGGGTGCCTCAAAAATAAATATTTCATTATGTAGTTGAAGCTAGCTGATATAATAAGGAGGATTGTTATCGAAACGGAGGGATGAGACGATGAGTATCAGTCTACAAACCGTGACGATCCGATTCTCCGAAATGAAGGACGCGGCTCATCTTATGGAGCTGGACGATCTGGTATGGGACAGGAATACGGCACCCGAGCCGCTGCACTGGACCTCAAGGGATAACTACTTGCTGCACTGTCCGCCTGGATCCCAGCTCGTGGCTGTCAACGGTGATGACGTATGTGGATATGTCGGATTCTGTGCACCGACCGGGCTTGAGAGTAACAGCCATGTGTACGAGCTGAATATTGCCATACATCCTTCGTATCAGCGAAGCGGGATTGGGCGCCGGCTTATACAAGCAGTCCAGGATATGGCCCGGCTGGAGGGCAAGACTAAGCTCAGACTGCGGGTGCTTTCCTGCAACCCGGGCGCGATCGCCTTTTACAAAGCGTGCGGATTTCAGGAAGAGGGCCGATTGGTTCAGGAGTTCTTCGTGGATGGACGTTACGTGGACGATATATTAATGAGTTACTTCATATAATATTTCTGAGAATTGCCCGGCATATTTCCGGGCTTTTTCCTATGCATCGATCATGCACTGTCACTAAGGGACGGTTGCTGCTGAATACCGGTCTGTTCTCTTCCTCCATTGTGGCTAGACAATGCCTTTGTGTCTGCACTATAGTTAATCAAAAGAAAAGACGGAGGGATTATTCTATGACAGCAGGCATTGGCATTGTGTCCTTGAATGTGGGCAAGCCTGTAACCGTTGATTACCTCGGCAAAGCCTTGTCGACAGGCATCTACAAGCAGCCGGTCCAAGGGCCGCTGTATTTGGGTTCTGCTAATTTTGCCGGAGACGGACAGGCTGATCTTGTGAATCACGGAGGTCCGGATAAGGCGGTGTGTGTGTATCCTTTTGAACACTATGCCTACTGGGAGGAAGTTTTGGGGAAGAAGATGGAACATTCATCATTCGGTGAAAACCTGACGGTAAGAGGCTTGCTGGAAGATGCCGTCTGTATCGGGGATGTGTTTAAGGTTGGAGATGCAGTTGTGCAGGTGAGCCAGCCGCGCTATCCTTGCTTCAAGCTCTCTCAGAAGCACGGAGTAAAGGATATGCCTGCTCAGGTTCTGGCAACGGGCTACAGCGGGTTTTATTTGCGGGTACTGGAAGAGGGGCATGTGTCCGCGGATTCGCAGCTTGTGCAGTTGGAATCCCATCCCGCACAAGTAACCGTTCTTGAGGTTCTAAAACTGCTAACGAACGGAAGACAGGATGAAACGGGACTGCGGCGGATGGTGGAAATTGAGGCATTGGCCGAAAAAGTACGTCACAAGTTTGAAGGTTGGATCGAAAAGCTGCAATAGCAGTGGTACGTTCACTTTAAGTTGATAATAAAAAGTGAAAAAACCGTCCCTCGGCTGGATCGCGGAAGAAGGACGGTTTCGGTCAACAAGTTCATTAGAATTCATGATGATTGCGGGCAATTGCAGATGAAATCCTTTTTTTAGCATATATAAGCACTTTGTTATCTCATCCGTTTCCATTCGCTTTGAATCATGCCGTACACCGCATGATTGACAAATCCCTGTGGAAGCTTTTCCGCCTCACGGATAATGCCTTCCAGGACGAATCCGAGCCGTTCCGGAATAGCTCGGCTACGGCGATTGGTCGTAGCACAGCGGATTTCCACGCGGTTCAGACCCATGCGCATTAGGGCATGATCGGTTAAAGCCCGGCAGGCGCTTGTCATAAGACCTTGTCCTTGAAACTGCTTATCCAGCCAATAGCCGATGCCGACCGACCGGTTGTGCCAATCGATCTCGTGAAACGATATCGTTCCTGTCAGCTCTTCACGTACCCAAATGCCGGCGGAGAATCCGCCATTATCCGCAGCCTGCTTCATGGCTCCCTTGATATAGTTGGCGCTATGGTCCACTTCCGTAACGGAATCCACCCATGGAAGCCATTGGCGCAGACGGTCACGTGACCGATCTGTAAGTTCAAAGAGGGCGCGTGCATGCTCAGGTACAAGCGGCCGCAGTTCCACATGATCATCCAAGGCATAGGTAAACATGATACAACTCCTTTATCTCTAAGAATGTTGATTGAAGAGGTAGTTCAAAAAGTCGTCTTTTGATCACGAAGCAATTCAAGAAGCGGATTCGACATCGAATCTTGTGTTCACCTTCGAAGTCCGGTGCTCATGTAGGTTTTGCCTACACTCCGCTCCTCCTTCTTCAGGTTCTCACAACCTTCTCGGTGCTGAAAACCCGACTTTTTGATCACGCACTTGAAGGGTAAGCTTTAGCTCAGCGCGAAGGCTTCACCTGTTGTTCGAGGGCGTAGATATCCTCCTCCAAGGAGACCATCCGCTGGGTGACCAACTGTCTGCAGTCTTCCAGGGCATGGTTGTATATGTATGGACTGATTCGGGACATAAAAAACTCCAGCATGTTGTCCGCTGCCAGATGCCCGAGCGATTCTCCGCGCTCTTTTTCAAAATATTCCTGAATCTGCTCGATGATTAGCTCGCGCTGCTCTTTTGGAAATTTCATCGGTTTCATCGGTTGAACGGACCTCCTTTTCGCTATTTTCTTCCATGCTACCTTATTAAAAAGCCCTAGTCAAAGCTGTTTTTGTCGATTGGCATACATGTTCTTTTCCGCTCAACTGTCTTTCGGAACAGGATTACGGCCCGTCTGCTATCAAGACGCTTTAATCCCTGCAGATTCCTTGAACAATCGGGGCGTAAGGGGTATATTTAAGAGAAACACGTTTATACAGGAATAGAGAGAATAAACAGGATGAAAGGTTGATTAACGTGGAGAACCAACCAGTAACACCCTCCAACTTTATAAAAAACGTCATTACCGAAGACCTTAAATCCGGCAAAGTGAAAGAAATTGTTACCCGCTTCCCGCCGGAACCGAATGGCTACCTTCATATCGGCCATGCGAAGGCGATCTGGATCAATTTCACGTTGGCGGACGAGTTCGGCGGTAAAACGAATCTTCGTTTTGATGATACGAATCCGGTCAAGGAAGATGTAGAATATGTCAATTCCATCAAGGAAGATGTGAAGTGGCTCGGCTACGACTGGGAACAGCTGCGATTTGCTTCGGATTATTTTGAAGAGATGTATAGCCGTGCTGTTTTGCTGATCAAAAAAGGAAAGGCATATGTGGATGATCAGTCTGCAGAGGAAATCCGCGCGAACCGCGGCACGTTGACCGAGCCAGGACAGAACAGTCCATATCGTGACCGCAGTGTGGAAGAGAATCTGGACTTGTTTGAACGGATGCGTGCCGGAGAGTTCTCCAACGGAGAACGTGTTCTCCGTGCCAAAATCGATATGTCCTCACCGAACATCAACCTCCGCGATCCGGTTATTTACCGTATCTCGCATGCGCACCATCACAATACCGGGGACAAATGGTGCATTTACCCGATGTATGCTTTTGCACACCCGCTTGAGGATGCGATTGAGGGTGTAACGCACTCTCTTTGTTCGCTAGAATTCGAGGATCAGCGTCCGTTCTATGATTGGATTATCGCTGAATGCGAAATGCCAAGCACTCCGCACCAGTATGAATTCGGCCGTTTGAATGTGGCTCAGACGGTAACGAGCAAGCGTAAACTTAAGCAGCTTGTTGACGAGAAGTATGTGGATGGCTGGGACGATCCGCGCATGCCGACGATTTCCGGTCTTCGCCGTCTCGGATATACACCGGATGCGATCCGCAATTTTGTGTACGAGACAGGGATTTCCAAAGCATATGGCCAAATAGACCGTCAAGTTCTGGAGCATTTTATCCGTGAGGATCTCAAGCTGAAGGCACCGCGCACGATGGCTGTGCTTGACCCGCTTAAAGTCGTGATCACCAACTATCCGGAAGGACAGGTGGAATGGCTTGAGGCAGAGAACAACACCGAAAACCCGGAGATGGGTGTACGTCAAATTCCATTCTCCCGTGAGATATATATTGAACAGGAAGACTTTATGGAGAATCCGCCGAACAAATACTTCCGCTTATTTCCGGGCAATGAGGTTCGCCTGAAGCATGCCTACTTCATTAAATGTAATGAGTTCATTAAGGACGAGAATGGTAAAGTCATTGAGATTCATTGCACATACGATCCGGAGACGAAGAGTGGAACCGGATTTACGGGCCGCAAGGTAAAGGGCACGATCCACTGGGTAGAAGCTACCCAGGCTGTCCCTGCTGAATTCCGCCTGTATGAGCCGCTCATCAAGGATGAGGAGCTGGAGGAGGAATTGGAGCAAGAGGTGGCAGGAGATATCAATCTCTCAGAGGAAGCTGTCGAGACTGCCGAAAAGACGTTCCTTGACTACGTGAACCCGAACTCCCTGCAGATTGTAAACGGCTTTGTGGAGCGGAACATGAAGGATGCCAAGCCGCAGGATAAATTCCAGTTCTTCCGTCATGGTTACTTTAATGTAGACTCTAAGTATTCTGAGCCAGGCCGTCCGGTATTTAATCGGGTTGTATCCCTGAAAAGCTCTTTCCAGCTGCCGAAATCCTAAACAGCTGATGTATGATGTGGTTGAATTAGCAAGGCCCGAAAGCTCCCCATTGGGGCAAGCTTCCGGGCCTTGTCCTATGTTCTGTTCATTTTATTCACCGGGTAGCGTCTCTTCCTCAATATCCTCATCAGCTTCATTGGCAGACGTCAGATGGTATTCTTGCTTGCGCAGTATATACCACATCCATCCAAAACCGATTGCACCTACCAACGCCAGCATCATGCCGATCTGGTACATGGTCTGGGCACCGAAATTTTGAAACAGCCAGCCGCCGGCGATGCCGCCGATCACACCAGAAATCCCGCTCCAGGAAAGGGTGTAAATCGCTTGCCCTGAGGCGCGGTACGACCTAGGGACAAATAGCATGGTCAGCTGGGTCCCAACATAGAAATAACCGCCGAAGGTGATGCAGTGCAGGACCTGAATAAAGGCAACTTCCAGTGGAGTAGTGGCCTCAGCCATCAGCAGCCAGCGCAGCGAGAAGAGCAGGCTTACAACGGTTAGACAGGCAATCATTACGTTGATCTTGCGTTTCAAGTAACGGTCACAGAGCAGGAAGACGACTACCTCGAATATGGAGGCGAAAAAAATCGCTAATCCTACCGTCTGTTTGGTGCCTCCGAGATCCAGAATGTACAGGGACATAAATGTATTGTTCATCGTATTCGGAATAGAGACAACAATGCCCAGCAGAATGAACCAGACGAAATACGGATTCAAAAACAGCTTGCTGAGTCCACGGACACTTACTGTGGCAGAGGCGGTCGCCTTCTGGATATTCGGAAGGGACAGCATGAACACGGCGGCTATGACCAGCATAATGGAAAATACAATTGAAATCCGTCCTGATCCTAACCGTTCGATCACAGGTCCAGCCACAACGGCTGTCAGTGCCCAGCCAAGCGAGCCCCACATCCGGAACGAACCGAACTTGTGACGAGTACCTTCAATGTATCCAAGAATAAGCGAGTTTGTCTGCGAGAACATGGGTGTCTGGAAGAAATAAAAGAAAATCATCGACGTATAAATCATGGTGTATGTGTTCGCTTGAAAAACAAACTGGACAAGCAGCAAAGTTCCCGTCATCATGAAAATAAGGACACGTTTGATATTATCGGCCCGGTCGCCCCAATACCCCCAAAATGGGTTGGCAAACACGGAGACGAAAGGGGCAATAGCCATCAGGCTACCGATTTCCACTTTGTCCATTCCGATATCTTGCAGATATAGTTGAAAGAACCCGGTGAATATAACCATGGTTCCATAAATGAAAAAGTTAAAGAGTTTCAGTGACTTTAATGATGATTGATCGTAGTTCATATCCCGCAAGTGGGTGTCATTCCTTTCAAACCGAGTGCATTACAGAGAAATAGCTTAAACAGCCGATTATCCTCTCTCAATGTATCACGCATTGAAAAGGGATACAAACCAACTTCTATGTTTTTACCCATTTTTTACTAATGTAATACAAGTGTAATATATGAGGGGAATTTCTTACATTACAGCTATTGGGGGAGAGTAGGGATGGAAAAACTCCAGAACAAACGGGCATTTGCGGCTGTTCCGGGCACGACGGGAATCGTATTGGCCGGCGGGGCTTCCCGGAGGATGGGGTGCGATAAAGCGATGCTGCCTGTAGGTGGGGTGGCATCTATAGAAAGGACAGCTCTAAGCCTTGGCGAAGTATGCGATGAGGTGCTTCTTTCCCTGAATGATCCGAAACCGTATGGCTTTCTGGGACTGCGGTCTGTAAGAGATATATTTACCGGAAAAGGGCCTATGGCGGGACTTCACGCTTGTTTATCTGCTTCCCGCTCGGCCTGGAATGCCGTAGCGGCTTGTGATATGCCATTTGTTACCGCTGATATTATACAGGTGCTTTTGCGGATAGCCGCTGAAGATCCCTTGACACCAGAGTCAGGAATACGGGTCAGAACAATGGCCCGTCACGATGATGTTGCTCCACGGGATGCCGTTGTTCCTGTTATGGATGGGAAGCCGCAGCCGCTCCTTGCCGTTTACCACCTTGATGTCTGCACAAGTTTGGAAGATCGCTTGCGCCGGAATGAGCTGCGCATGATGGATTGGTTAAGCGATTTGAACGTTCTTTACATTCCGGTAGAGGAACTGGCCCGGCTGACGGGGATAGACGCCGCGAGGGGGCTGTTTAATATGAACCAGCCTGAGGATTATGAGACCGCTTGTCAGTGGGAAGTTGAATGAGGATCATTAGAGAATGATCGTTAAAAGGGGAGAGAGCAATTGATCGAAGCGATTCTCCATGCGGTGCTGCTGGCTTTCGGGCTGATTCTGCCGCTAGGTGTGCAAAATGTATTCATTTTTAATCAGGGAGCGGTAAACTCGCGCTTTATTCGTGCATTACCTGCTGTTCTAACAGCATCGGTATGCGATACACTGTTGATCTTCGCGGCAGTAGGGGGAGTTTCACTCGTTATTTTGAAGTTTGCTTGGCTCGAAACGACGATATACGCCGTGGGGGTTCTGTTTCTGCTCTACATGGGATTCAGTATTTGGAGATCCAAAGGCGGAGGAGGCGGACAATCCGCTCCGCTGTCTGCCCGCAAGCAGGTACTTTATGCAGCGTCGGTTTCCCTTCTGAATCCGCATGCGATATTGGATACCATTGGCGTAATCGGGACGAGCTCACTTGCTTACGAAGGTATGACCAAATGGATATTCGCATTGACTGCGGCAATCGTTTCGTGGCTGTGGTTTCTAGGTTTGGCATTGGCAGGTCGGACGCTGGGCAGAGTAGATACGACGGGCCGGAGCATTGCGGTGCTGAATACCGTCTCGGCCTTGATCATTTGGCTGCTGGCTCTCTATATGGCGCTGCAATTGTTCGGTATACTTACATAGCGAAAACGTCTATCGACGTATCTTTAAAGAAGATAGAGAGCATTTAATGGTAATTTTTCTTGAGAGATAAGGATGCAGTTTCCTCTGTAGTTTTTTATCTCTAAACAAAAGAAGCTCCGCAGCTGCGGAGCTTCTTTTGTTTTACCCGCCGATTTGCGACATACGCCGGTTGGTCGGGGTATGGCTTTGAGCTTTTTTTTCAAGAGCCAGGGCCATCTCGTGGTTTTGCGGTTTGCTGCCGAGTGCTTTACGGAACAAGGAAGCCGTGGCTTCAGGATCGTGAGCAACACGGCGGACATTGTATTCATCCGACCAGTACAGACACGCTTTAATATGTCCGTCAGCCGTCAGACGCAGCCTGTTGCAGGAGTCGCAAAAATGGTCACTTACCGGATGGATGAGTCCAAAAGTGCCTGCAGCACCCTGTATTTTCATATTACGGGAGGGGCCGTTGCCCGCAGGTCCCTGGTCATCTTGAATGGTCCAGCCGGCTTCGTGGCATACATCCGTCACATGGCTAAGCGGAATGTATGTTTTTCGCCATTCCTCTGAAGCCTGCCCGATCGGCATATATTCTATAAAGCGAACGTGCAGCGGACGGTGAATCGTCATCGCTACAAAATCCCGTATCTCATCCTCATTAAAGCCTTTCATAAGTACCATGTTCAGCTTGATTGGATCAAGCCCGACCTCATATGCAGCTTCGATGCCCTCAAGCACCTTCCGTACATCTCCACCCCGGGTAATCTTGGCATAGCGTTCTTTGTGCAGCGAATCAAGGCTGATATTAATCCGGGTAAGTCCTGCTTCTTTCAAAAGACGGGCTTTGGAAGATAACAAAAGCCCGTTCGTCGTAAGTGAAATATCTTGAATTCCTTCTATATCTGAAATCATGGCAACCAATGACTCCAGATCTTTACGGACGAGTGGTTCACCGCCGGTTAACCGTACTTTGGATACGCCCATAGGTGCGAGTACCCGCAGAACGGAAGCAATCTCTTCATAGCTCATAATCTCGTCATGCGGCTGAAACACCATGCCTTCTTCTGGCATGCAGTACACACATCGCAGATTACAGCGGTCCGTTACGGATATTCGGATATAGTCATGTATCCGCCCAAAGGAGTCCGTCAAAGGTTCAATCATCGGTTTCATCTATCGGAATCCCCTTTCCAGCTTGGCATGGTCACATTGTAGCGATTGCTGTAGCGGGAGTCAATGGAAGGGAGGTTAAAAAATATTGAATTTTGAACAGTTAAATTTGTTGTAAAAGCCGGAGCGTGTGAATTGTATCACAGAAAACGTTTACAAAGTTCATTATACTGAGCTTACAGGCACATGCTTCTCCCCTGAAAAGTGTGCCGCTCATAGAATAGCTGAACCATCCAAGTAAGGATGGTAAGCGTGTTTTCAAAATGATTTCCGAAATTTTCCGAAACTTTCGGAAATCATTTTTCATAAAATTACCCCATCCTAGAATCTTTTAAGATATAATGTGAAAGATATCAACATCCAACAAAGAGATCACCATTAGGAGGTTCGATATGACGATATCATCATCTGTTCGAACATTGGAGGTACCTGACGTCTGTCACAGGTGGTTGGAAAATCGAGGGACGATTTATCAGCTACTCACTGAATTTTTGGGCCACTGGCCTACACTGTCTTTAGTTGCACATTGGAGCCGCAGCAGCGGAATTGGTAAAGCGGCGGAGCTGACCCGCGGAGGACGCGAGCTCATGCAGTACTTGAGCGGTCGTTCACCGGAGGAACTCGTACGAATTTGCGAACGGGAAGGCGCAGAGTACCGCAGATTGCTGCAGCACTCGAAGCAGCGGCCGCTTGCAGAATCCCGTTATTCTCCTTATTCGTGCCGTGCACAGGATCTATCTGACTTTTACGCTTCAGCTGGAACCGCCTTTAAGAAAGTCAGCGGAGAGCCTGACGATCATATTGCGATCGAGCTTGAATTTATGACCATACTGCATGATCGCATGCTGAACAGTGCATACTGCGAGGACAGCATGCTGCGTCTGATAGATATACAGAAAAAATTTCTGGAAGAGCATCTACTCACCTGGACTCCAGCGATGTGCAGAGAGCTGAATGCTTCTACGATAAGCCCGCTTTACTTGGCGGTTTCACGTTTACTAGAAGAGTTCCTTGAATATGATTTGTCAATGCTCCGCACCTGGAAGCAGTCTTGTCTGGCTGCAGATGAGCCGGTCCGTGAAGTCGTGTTGGTGTAACAGAGAATAGCGATCAAGGTATATAAGGGCATGCTTTCCAGATGGAGAGCATGCCTTTTTTGTGTGTGGGGTGTAGAAGCAACGCTATATAAACACCAAAAAGGGGTAGCCTCCGCAGTCTAGTTCAGACCTTTGGAGGTAGCCCCTCTATGGAATGTAATTCTTTAAGCGTTACGTTAAGTGCTTGATTTAATCTTCGATCCGCTTTTTGCGGAACTTCATCAGGAATTCATACACAATAGGTACGACGACCAGCGTAAGCAGCGTTGAGCTGATCAAGCCGCCGATAACGGTAATGCCGAGTCCGCGGGAAATGATGCCTGCACTGCTCTCCCATCCGAACACAAGCGGGAGCAGAGCGCCAATCGTGGCGAGTGCGGTCATCAGAATCGGACGAAGGCGTGTCGCTCCGGCTTCAAGCAGCGCTTCGCGAGTAGACAAGCCATCACGTTCCTTGTGAATAACACGGTCGATCAATACGATAGCATTTGTCACAACGATACCGATCAGCATGAGTACACCCATCAGTGCGGATACGTCCAGCGTTACACCCGTAATGAGCAGGGCGATAATCACACCGATGACAATGAACGGAAGCGAGAACAGAATCGCAAACGGTGCGAGCGCACCACCGAAGGTGACAACGAGAACGAAGTACACGATGGCGATGGCTGCCAGCATAGCGAGCCCCAGCTGTCCGAAGGTGTCATTGATCTGTTCTGTAACTCCGCCGAAGCTAACAGATACACCCTCAGGGAGTTTCATCTCGTCCACTTTTGCTTGCAGGTTAGTGGAAGCAGTACCTACGTCGTTTGTAATCATATCAGCATTAACGGTAACGACCATCTTGCCGTCGATACGCATAATAGAGTCAGGTGATGTACCTTTTTCCACTTTTGCGACATCTTTGATCGGAATCTCCATTCCGAGCGGCGAAGTGATGGTTTCGTTTTGAATATCCTCGATACTCTTATATGTTTGACTGTCAGCTTCGATATACACTTTATATGATTTATTGTCGATTTTCACTTCAGTCAATACCGGACGCTCACGAACCGGGCTGAGCTTCATAGCCAGTTGTCCGGCAGTCAGGCCGAGCGAGCTGAGTTTCTCCTGATCGGCTACCAGTGTGTACTGTTCATAGGCTTTAGACAGGCTGGTTTTTGCATTTTCAAAGTTGGCGGTGTCTTTCTTAGCCAGTTCCAAAATGTCTTCAGCTACAGGCTTGATCTGCTCCAGTGTATCACCAAAGACATTGACGGTAAGCTGGCTTCCACCAAAGCCACCCATGTCCATACTGGACCATTGGCCTTCCGGAACTTGTTTCTCCAGTCCTTCCACCAGATCTTTCTTTACATCCTCAAAGTTTTTCGTATCTGGATCATACATGACATAGAACAATCCCGAATTGGCTGAACCCATACCGAGTGGGTTGCTGCCGCCGATGGAATATTGCATGCTTTGGACTCCATCTTGACCGAGAATGTATTTCTCGGCTTTCAATGCACGCTGCTCCACATCTTCCAGACGATCGCCTGGCTGAGGAGAGTAGGTAACCATCGCATATTTGTCCTCCTGCTCCGGCAGGAAGCTGACACCAACGAACTTGGTCAGGAACAAGCTGCCAACCAGAAGAACAATGGCAATTCCGAAAGTGATCAGTTTATGGTTCAGGGACCATCTCAGTACGGATTGATATCCGCGGGCAAGGGCGCCTGGTTTTTCATCATGATTATGCTTGTTCTTAAGTCCTTTGCGGAACATGGAGTGCGCCATTGCAGGCACGAGAGTGACCGCTACAACGAGAGAAGCGAGTAGGGCGAACACCATCGTCATGGCAAAAGGAATGAACAGTTCTCCAACCATGCCGCTGACAAGTACGAGCGGCAGGAACACCGCGATCGTAACAATCGTCGATGACAGGATAGGCGTAAACATTTCGCGGGTAGCCGCGCCAATGAGTTCACGACCTTTCAACTTCTCGCTCGAGAGCGACAATCGCCGATATATATTCTCGATAACGACGATAGAGTCATCGACTACCCGGCCGATTGCAACCGTCATGGCACCGAGGGACATCATGTTCAGAGTAATGTCCATTTGCTGCAGACAGAGCACGGCAATGAGCAGTGATAAAGGTATCGAGATGATCGAGATGATGGTGGAACGGATGTTGCGCAGGAAGATCATAATGATGATCACGGCGAACAGCGCTCCGTATAAGGCTTTAAAGAGCATGGTATGAACGGAATCCTCGATCGGCTTGCCTTGATCCAGCATGATCGTCAGGTCCATGCCCGGATATAGTTCCTTAAGTTCTTCTGCCTTGTCCTTGACGCTGTTAACAACATCCACCGTATTTGCGTCGTTTGCTTTAACGACTTGAACACCGATGGATTCTTTGCCGTTCGTCCGGGAGATGGACTCCGCTTTACCGATGACTTCAATATCGGCAATTTCACCTAACTTCACGGTAGGGATACCGAAGGAATCGAGTCCATTAGGCGTTCCTGCTTGCGGAGAAGTGCCAGGCGCTTGCTGACCTGCAGCGGGTGGTTGACCTGCATTTTGCCCAGCAGAACCGGCATTTGCACCACCATCCGCTCCAGCAGCCGGTGTCCCCCCAGCGGCAGGTGATCCGGCTCCAGCAGCCGGTGTCCCCCCAGCGGCAGGTGATCCGGCTCCAGCAGCCGGTGTCCCCCCAGCGGCAGGTGATCCGGCTCCGGTAGCATTTGAGCCACTGACCGGCATAACCGGAATAGCGATGTTTTTCAAATCATCGATGCCAATGATGCCGCCATCAACCGCGACGGCCTTTTGTGACTGTTCCATCTCGAACAGTCCGAGTGGTGCATACAGAGCAGAGCCTTGAACAATTCCTTTAACGGTATCTTCCGTAAGGCCGAGCTCATCCATTTTCTTCTGGTTAAATTTCAGCTGTACTTCATTAACGAATTGGCCGGAAACCTGAAGGGAAGCAACACCATCCAAATCTTCCAGCTTCGGTACGATGTCGTTCTCAGTAATGCGTGTAAGCTCATCAAGGGATGTGCCTTCCTTATTCGCGATACTTAAGGATACGACTGGCATGGAGCTCATGCTAAACTTGGAAATTTGAGGTTTCTGCACACCATCCGGCAGCTTGACCTCGTTGAGTGCTTCCCGGACCGCTGCCGTAGCGTTATCCAGATCAGCGCCATAATTGAATTCGACCATAAGATTGGACACATTCTCCATCGATGTGGAGGTGACCGTCTTAACCCCGTCCACATTCCGAAGCCGTGTTTCGAGCGGTTTGCTTACATCCTGTACTACGCCTTCAGGCGCTGCCCCCGGATAAATGGCCGTGACACTCAGGAAGGGAACATTAATGTTCGGTATGGTCTCCTGTTTCATGGTCATTCCGCTGTACAATCCACCGAAAATAATAATGATTGTCAGCAGCCAGATGGCAAATTTGTTGCGAAGTGAAAAGTTAATAATTCCTTTCATAAGGCGGTTGTTTCTCCTCTCCAAAAAATCTTTTTTTGTCTATGAATCTACAGGCTTTCCTTGAATCTCATCCATCAGATGCAAGATAAAGATCCAGGACACTGTGGATTGTTGTTTTCAGTTCTCCGTACAGCTCCTTCATGCCTTCAATCCCTTCAAGGTTCCGGAGCATGCCTTGCAGCACCACCCGGCGGGGATGAAGTTCGAGCAGTTCCTTCTCCATCAGACTGAGTGAGTCCAGACAATCGCGCCGGACGTCTGGTTCCAGAGGGAGTTCTTTAAGCTGAACTTTCATCGACTTGATGACCACCAGAGGGTGACGTGAGAAGTGAGACTCCTCTGGAGGAATGCCATTAAGCCGTTCCCAAGTTTCTATAGGTACAAGAGGATCTGGGCGCCTGCGCAGCAGGCTGTCTGTCACATCATCAAGCATGACAACAAGGTGGTCCGCCAAAATACCAACATTCAGCGGCAGGCCTGGCATGAATAAAAACCGGATGTACGAGCCCAGCATGCCACCGACAAACATCCCAATTTCCATCGTGTAAGGCGTAATCTCAGCGCCGTATACGGAAGAAAGCTTATTTTTAAACCACAGAAGAGCTTTACCTATTTCTTGGTGAGCACATTGACGATCAAAAGGGGACTTGCCAGGTCCGGGATTCTCGTGAGTTTGCTTCAGCAAAAACTCGCGTACCTCCAGGAAATGTACCAGGAGCACCTCAGTTTGCTTGCGCAGCTGCTCCTTCGGTGCAAGTTGAGATTCCTGGTCTACTTTAACAACTTCATCCCGGATCCGGAGAGCAATATGTTCATAGATACTTTTCTCCAGTTCCTCTTTGGATTTAAAATGGAGATACAGGCTGCCCTTCGACATCCCGCATACTTCTGCAATCTCCTGCATGGAGGTCGCGGCAGACCCCTTAGTAGAAAACAGCTGCATGGCGGTCACCAAAATTTGTTTGCGTTTCTCCGCCGTCTTATCCGACAATCTTTCATTCACCTCGCCCAAGAACTATGTAGTTCTACGATTGACCCATTGGTCAAAATTAATTATATATAAAAAAAACGACCGTTACAACTTTATGTAACGGCCGTTCTTTTGAACAATTAAGTGAGAACTTTTAAGCCTACAGCAGCGCATAGAATCATGGAAATAAACAACACTCTGCGCCATTCCTTCGGCTCCCCGAACAGAAACATGCCGGTTACAGCACTGCCTACCGTACCGATACCGGTCCAGATAGCATAAGCGGTTCCCATTGGAATTGCTGTCATCGCATAGGACAGAAGAGAGAAGCTGCCGGCAAAAGATGTAATCAACAGGGTCAGGTAGGCCAACCCTTTGCGCTGGGAAACGCCTTTAATTCCAATTACACCTGTAACCTCGAAAAGTCCGGCAAATATCAATGCGATCCAAGCCATTAGTTCGCCACCTCCTGGTCTTGACCAGCAGAATCATCGGTTACGAGCTTAAGCCCAATAACGCCCGTCAACAGAATAGCGATCAGAATTACTTTGGTAAGTTTAAACGGTTCTCCGAATAGGAGCATTTCGGTTGTGACTGTCCCTGCAGTACCAATACCTGTGAAGACGGCGTAAACGGTTCCCACCGGAAGGCGTTTTGCTGATTCTATAATAAGATAGAAACTTATAATTATGGCAATCGCAGTACCAAGCCACTCCCATACACTATTGGAATGACTCAATCCTATAACCCAGATGATCTCAACCAATCCGGCGACTAATACGTATAACCAATTTCGGTTCATAACAGATGCTCCCTTTAGTTAGAATTCTTGATGTTATCTTTCCTTTGTAACGCCCGACCAATACACAGGCCATGCTTGCTCAAGCCGGCGGAGTGAACGCTCTTCACCCCCGTAAAGTATTTCGACGTCGATTCCGTCCATCAGCGTCAGAAAGGCTGAGGCAGCCTGTCTCGGATGCCGGATAATCGGTCCTTTAACAGGGCAGCCAGCGGCCAGAAGACGTGACAATTGATCCTCTTGACTGTCGAGAAAAGGGTAGAGGATACCCATAACCTCGTTATAAAGCGAATTTGGTGGGAAGAACGACATTCGTAAAAAGAACTTCGCCTCATCATCTTCGTGATACTCGCGCTGTCTCTCCGTCAGACATCCTTTTAACTGCTCTTCCAGAGGAAGTTGTTCGTGTTCAATGAAATAGTGTCTGATTCGTTCCTCCTGCCTTTGAAAAACAGACTGAAGCACCTTCATGAATAGATCCTCTTTGCTTGCAAAGTGTGCATAAATCGATGGCTTCTTAATACCGCAATCATCGGCGATATTTTTTAAAGAAGCCCCCTCATAGCCGTCTCTGGCAAAATGGGTTAGTGCCGCCTGCATTATATTTGATGAAGTCATATTTTCAATCCACCCTCCTAACTAACGATCGTTAGGTTTATTTTTTCAAATTGGGAGTCAGTTGTCAAGAAAAAAGCAAAAAAAATTTTCGACAAATATCCTGAACATATGACGCTGAAAGGTTACAACTTTGTCGTAATTGGGGATTTCTGTATCCTGCTCGTAGGAAGAACGTATGACTTCATGTAGAATATGGTGGACAAGGTAAGTGAACATTGGAAAAAGTGATTGGTGAGAGTGGGGTTACAAGAAATGAGAAAGGGAATACAGGCTGTTATCATATCGGCGATATTGTTCGCTTTTTATTACTTCGGTTTCGATTATTTTGGTAAAACGGCCGGTACGGTTGTCAGTGTGTTCTCTACGCTGACGGTTGTTTCCATTGGTTTAATGATTTTTATGGAGAACCGCCATCCGTCAGCAACGATGGCTTGGATATTGCTGCTGGCCCTGATACCGATCGTGGGTCTCTTTTTTTATTTGCTGTTCGGGCAGAACTATTTCAAACGTAGAAAGTACGATAAAAAAGCACAGCGTGATATTTTGGCGTACGAAAGTGAAGTGCTTCAGCGCAGTATTCCGGATCTGACTTCGTTCCGGCAGGATCATCAGCAGCTTCTTCAGCTGTCGCAGCGTCTGGCACGTACGCCGATCTCCTTTTCGACAGAAACAAAGGTGCTCACGAACGGCGAGGAGACGTTCTCCGCTCTTCTTCCTGAACTGCAGAAGGCGCAGCATCATATCCATATGGAGTATTACATTTACCGGGCGGATGAGATCGGTACACAAATTCAGAGAATCCTTATGAATAAAGCAAGAGAAGGCGTGTCCGTAAGGTTTATGGTCGATGCCGTGGGTAGTTTGCAACTACCTAAGTCATTCTTGAATGAGATGAAGGAAGCTGGTGTTCAGGTCGCTGTGTTTGGCAGTCCGCGAACGATTTTTTTTACCAGCCGGGTCAACTACCGCAATCACCGCAAAATCGTTGTCATCGACGGCAGTGTAGGCTTTATAGGCGGTTTGAACATCGGAGATGAATATTTAAGCCGCAACAAAACGTATGGTTTCTGGCGTGATACGCATATGCTTGTCCGGGGCGAAGCCGTACGAACGTTGCAGGTTATATTCATGCAGGATTGGCAGTACGTTACAGATGAAGTTGTAACCGAGCAGGAATATTATTCACCGGATCTGTTGGAGAACCGGAACGGAGTGGTGCAGATCATCGCAAGCGGACCGGATAATGAGCGAAGGGCGCTCAAAAATATTTTTTTCTCTATGATCGTATCGGCTCGTAAGTCAGTATGGATTGCAACACCGTATTTTATTCCGGATGATGATATTTTGACAGCTCTGCGTGTAGCTGCTCTGGCAGGATTGGATGTGCGTATTCTGTTTCCGGCGAAGCCCGATAAGTGGCTTCCGTTTCTAGCGTCGCATTCCTACTTTTCGACTCTTCTCGATGCGGGAGTCCGTATTTATGAGTACGAAAAGGGATTTTTGCACTCTAAACTGTTGATTGTGGACGGTGAGATTGCGACCATTGGAACAGCAAATATGGATATGCGCAGCTTTCACCTGAATTTTGAAGTGAACGCCTTACTCGTCGAGACGGAGAGCGTGCAGCAGATGGTTAATGATTTTGAGCGCGATTTGCAGTATACGAATCTTATTGACCGGGATACATTCATGAATAAGCGGATCATCGTTCGTCTGCTGGAATCAGGTGCACGTCTGATGTCACCACTGTTGTAAGGTTGATTTCGGCAGCTATAGTAATAATTAAAGAACCACCGATGCAGGCAGTAATTGTCTTCAGCCGGTGGTTCTTTGTATGTGCGTTGATTTTATGTCTAATCGACAGACGATTGGTAAAAATGTATAATCGATGTACTAAATTTGTATAAAGTCGGAAGCCCCCAGATCATTACCGAAAGGCAGGGAAGCATTTGTACTCCATTAAGCAGGTGTCCACAATGCTGGATATGCCTACCGTTACAATCCGAGCCTGGGAGAATCGTTACGGTGCTGTAAATCCGCTTCGAACGGAATCGGGTTACCGCATGTACTGTCCGGAGGACATAGAAGATCTACGTTGGCTGAAAGAGCAGGTGGAGCAGAAGGGTATCAGTATCTCTCAGGCTGCCCGCCTGCTGAAAGCGGACAAGGCTGCACAATCCAAGGCAGGCTCCTTTCCCGTTCTGGCACCAATGGGTGCGGATGAGGCTTTTGATCAGCTAAGCGGACAAATATATGAAGCTTTATTTGAGTTTCAGGGAGAACGGGCGAATAAGCTGATAGACTATGGCTTTTCTATTTACGGCTATGACGCAATGTTCTACAAAATCTTGGTTCCTGTGCTTGTGCGAGCGGGGGATGCATGGCAACACGGGCAGGCATCAGTTGCACAGGAGCATTTTATAACCGAACTGGTATCCCGGCGCTTCCTTCAGTTTTTCCATCTCTTCCCCATTCATTCCTATTTACCGAAAGCGTTGTCGTTCTGTCCGGATGGAGAGTATCATCAGGTAGGTCTGATGCTGTTCTCCCTGCTGCTGCGGCGAAGTGGTCTGGATGTCTTTTATCTTGGTCCCAATACGCCGTTGGATGGGCTTTTGCACATTATCGGCGCTCACAGAATCGGCATTGTCTGTATCTCTATAACAGATCCGGACTTCGTGCCTAAAGTGGATGAGTTTATTCGTCTTACTTCTTCACACTATCCATCGGTACGTTTTCTGCTCGGGGGACCAGGGTTTGAGGGGGAGAATACGACAGCGTATCCGAACTCAGTTTTGTCGGAGCCACCGGAGAAATGGCAGGAATGGATAAACCGTTTCATTGGACGAGTCGTTTAAACATGTTTAATGGGTTTAAACAATATATGAATGCAGAAAATACATAGAAGCGTAATCTAGTAACGGCTACTTAACGGGAGGGACGTATGAACAATCGGAACAGGCAAGAGGCTCCTGCCAGCGGGGAGATTAGAGTTTCTGCTAGTGAGATATTTTCGGATAACAAAGGCATGCTCCTGCCGGAGGTGCCCACAGGCGAGCGAAAAATAGAACATGTCCGGTTATGCCTTGAGGAAGAAGTAGGAGGCCGGGATGTGACAACGGGGTTTGAGAATTACCGGTTCCGGCATGCGGCTCTGCCAGAGGTGGACTTTGACGATGTGAGTCTGGAAACCTCTTTTCTTGGGTTCTCTATGGCAACACCTCTTTTGATCAGCTCCATGACTGGAGGTAGCAAGGCAACAGGGGAGATTAACATGCGTTTGGCTGAAGCCGCGGAGCGGCGAGGTTGGGCGCTTGGTGTCGGCTCGATCCGGGCCGCTGTGGAGCGCGGAGAGCTTGCATCTACGTTCCGGGTTCGAGAGAAGGCGCCAAACATTCCGGTTATCGCCAATCTTGGCGCGGTGCAGCTCAATTACGGATTTGGTCCGGATGATTACCGGCGGGGCGTGGACATTGCCGGAGCAGATCTACTCGTGCTGCATTTGAATGGACTGCAGGAAGTGTTCCAGCCCGAAGGCAATACCCGATTCGGAGGGCTGTTGCCCAAGATCGAAGAACTATGCCGGGTACTTGAAGTCCCGGTAGGCATCAAAGAAGTGGGCTGGGGAATTGACGGCTTTACAGCGCGAAGCCTGTTGGATGCCGGAGCTGCATTCATTGATGTGGCCGGAGCCGGAGGCACTTCCTGGAGCCAGGTCGAGAAATTCCGCAGCAGCGATCCGGTCCGTCGTGCGGCGGCGGAGGCGTTCGCAGGCTGGGGCAATCCGACCGCTGACTGCATAATCGAGGTGAGAGAGGCCGCACCAACCGCTGCCTTGATTGGCAGCGGAGGCCTAAACAGTGGTGTGGATGCGGCCAAGGCCCTTGCGATTGGTGCCGACCTGGCAGGCTTTGGCCGAGGACTGCTCGGCTCGGCAGTGTCTTCCGAGGAGGCACTGGACCAGAAGCTGGCGCAGGTTGAGCTGGAGCTTCGCACGGCGATGTTCGGAATCGGAGCGGTAAATATTACGGCTCTGAAAGAGACGGATCGTCTGCTAAAACGGTTTTGACTTCAAAACTTTTTAGTCCTCAATATTCAAAACCAAACGATTACTTCGAAAGACCTTTAATCCGACAAGGATTAAAGGTCTTTTTCTTTTTATAGAAACTAAGCACTGTTTCAACAGGTCTTGATATGTAAATGGCGTCTTATCAGAATTTTTATATATTCGTAAAACATGTTCAAATTCAAAAAAAACTTTTGCCAATTTGCACTAAAAACCTTATATTAGGAGTACGTATGGAAACAAGTGTTCCCTTTTGGGAGTGAGGAGAAGGATATTAGGAAGGACGTCCAAACATAGTCCACAATCGGATTATGAAACGTTATCATATACCAAGGTGAAAGGGCGATCAAATAGTGTATCAACAAACTATTGGTAGCAGTTTTAAATTAGAAGGCATCACCATACACAGTGGAATTGTAACATGTATGACTCTTCATCCTTCACGACCTAATAGTGGAATTGTCTTCAGAAGAACTGATGTGGAGCCATTTGAAATTATTGAAGTGAAAGTTAAAAATGTATCAAACACTGAACGTTGCACCCAACTTACGAATCATAATGGATATTCGGTCTCTATGGTTGAACACGTTATGTCTGCTCTTCGTGGCATGGCCGTTGATAATGCTATTATTGATATCAACGGCGAAGAAATTCCTGTTCTCGATGGGAGTTCTTTAGACATCGCTACTAAAATATCAGAGGTCGGTCTTTCCAGACAGAATGTTGAGAAAAAATATCTTCGTTTAAAGAAAAACGTTAGAGTTGAGATAGGCAAGTCATTTCTTGAAGCTTTCCCCTGTTCTGCCATGTCATATACAATTGGTTTTAAGAACGTACATAATCTGCCTTTTCTTTCTGATCAGATAGCATACTTTGACTTCGAATTAAATGATTACCTGAGTGATATTGCACTTGCACGCACATTTGGATACGAAAAAGATATTAATTACTTAAGAAGCAAAGAACTAATTAAAGGCGCCTCTTTGGGAAATGCGGTACTGATTGGCGAAAGTGGAATCATGTCCAATTTGCGTTTCCAAGATGAATTTGCCCGTCACAAACTTTTAGATGTCATTGGAGATTTGGCCTTGATTCCTCCCTTTTTGGCAAAAATAAAAGGCGAACGAACCTCCCATCATCTAAACATACTTCTGGCACGTAAAGTTCTAAAGCATCTCTATTAATATGAATTAATAAGGAGGGTAAATATGGCATACAACTTAAAATCAATTGCACAGGCATTGAATGGGTCTTTAGTGGGTGATGGTGATATTGTTATACACAGTATTGCCTCCTTTTTGAATGCTAAGGATGGTCAAATTGCTTATGTATCAGGAAAAAACGTCAATAAACTGACTACATGTTGCGCTTCTGCCTTGGTTATTCCTGACAATATTGTATGTGACTTTCTTATTCCAGTCATCAAAGTAAAAAACCCAAGACTGGCCTTCGTTCATTTAGTGGGTATGTTTCAAGATAAAATTGAGAGTAACGGCAAAATTAC